>NZ_CAKROJ010000047.1 GCF_934372025.1 uncultured Blautia sp. | reverse complement strand
TTGAATTTGACTTCCTGCATCTTTGGAGAAGCATCTCTGTTTCCACCGTATGCAATACCATTTCCACTGAAGTTGTAATCTGTCGGACGTTCTCCAAAGTCACCGCCGTATGCCTGGAATTCTTTTCCGTAACGGTCTTTTTTGTAGATAGACTGATCAACATAATCCCAGATAAATCCACCCTGATACTTCGGTTCTATATCTGTCAGATCTGTATATTTGTGCATTGCACCACAGGAATTTCCCATTGCATGTGTATATTCACAGCAGATAAATGGCTTTGCATCATCCTTTGCAAGGAACTCCTTGATTGCCTCTACAGATGGATACATCTGACTTTCCATATCACTGGTATCGTTGTATCTGCGGTCATGGAATACACCTTCATAATGAACCAGACGAGTCGGATCTGCCTTGTGGAAGAACTGTGACATTTCAAAGATATCCTTGCCTCCGAAGGACTCGTTTCCACAGGACCAGATCAGGATCGCTGTATGGTTTTTGTCTCTCTGATACATAGAATTTGCACGATCCAGCATCATATCAAGCCATTCCTGTTTATCGTGCGGTACTACGTAGGTGTAATCTTTTGTAAATTCAGCCACATCCCAGGAACCATGAGATTCCAGGTTTGTCTCATCGATCATATAGATTCCGTATTCATCGCAGAGTTCATAGATCATGGAAGCATCCGGGTAATGACATGTACGAATTGCATTGATGTTGTTCTGTTTCATGATCTTAAGGTCTTTGCGAAGTTCTTCTTCGGACACGTGTCTTCCACTCACAGAGCTGAATTCATGACGGTTGACACCCTTGAATACGATACGTTTTCCGTTCAGTGTCATGATACCGTCTTTCATCTCAAAACGACGGAATCCAACCTTCTGCGGAATCACTTCCTGAAGTTCTCCTGCCTCGTTATAAACCTCTAAAACCAAGTCATAAAGCTGCGGATCTTCTGCACTCCAGAGCACTGGATTTTCCACTTTCCATGAATAAAATTCTTCTCCGTCGAGTGCTTTTTCGTCCTTGATTATGATCTCTCCATCTTTGGAAAGAGTAATTTTTACTGTACCTTTGCCCCAGGTATTTGTTCTGATCTCAAGTGCCGCTGTACTTAAAGTTTCGTCCGGGATTGCACGGATCTGAAGATCATAAACATGAACCTCCGGCACGGTATAAAGGTAAACATCTCTGTAGATTCCAGAGAAACGATAGAAATCCTGATCCTCGCACCAGCTGCTTGCTGTCCATTTGAACACCTGTGCTGCGAGCTTGTTTTCGCCTTCTTTTACATACTCAGTCAGTTCAAATTCTGACGGTGTAAAGGAGTCTTCACTGTATCCGACAAAGTGTCCGTTAATCCATAATGCAATGCCGCTCTCTGCTCCCTGAAAAGAAATAAAGAGACGTTTTCCCTGCATTTCTTCCGGCACTTCAAAGTATTTCACATAGCTTGCAACCGGATTAAAATGCTCCGGGATCTCACCCGGATGAATATCTTCGTGGCCTTCCCATGGATACTGTACGTTGGCATACTGCGGTGCATCATATCCTTCCATCTGGATATGTGCCGGTACGCGGATATCATCCCAGTCCCTGCAGCAATATTCTTCTTTTTCGAAACCCGGAATCGCACTTCCATAGTTACGGGCATAGTGGAATTTCCAGATTCCGTTGAGATCATAACGGAAGGAAGTTTCTTTTTCCTGTGCTTCCTCTCCATCTCTGTAATATGTATGGTCAGAATGTGCATCCATTCTTCCATCTTTAAAATACTGTGGATCCTTTACTAAAGAATAATCAAAAGCTTTCATAAAAACCTCCTGTTATTTTAAAAAAAGGATGCCTAAGCACCCTTTTTTAAGTTCTTTATTGTAACACTTCCCCGAATTACCTTTTAACCCTGGTGTTACATTTTACTTAACCGCACCGGTAATACCTTCTGCAAACTGTTTCTGCAGTACGAAGAACACGATCATAGTCGGAATGGAACAGAATAATACGCCGCACATCAGCATACCATAGTCTGTTACATAACCTGTGATCAGGTTGGCGATCAACATTGGCATTGTCATCGCCTTGTTATCTGTCATGATTACCTTCGGCCACAGGTAAGAGTTCCATGCATTCATGAAGGTAATAACTGCTGCAGCTGCATATGTAGATTTCATAGTAGGAATGAACATCTGGAAGAAGATTCTTACTTCGCTCAGTCCATCAATACGAGCTGCTTCGATAATATCTACCGGGAATGATCTTGCGTTCTGACGGAACATCATGATCATAAATGGTGTAGAAATGATTGGAAGGATAAAACCAACTGCTGTATTCAGAAGTCCTGCTTTAGAGAACATTTTGAACAACGGAACCATGGTTGCAACCTGCGGAACCATCATTGCAAGAAGCAGCACAGAGAACAGTCTGTCTTTTCCTTTGTCATGATAAACTTCAAATCCATATCCTGCGATAGAGCAGATCAGCAGACAGATCACTGTCGTAAGGATTGCATAGAAGAAAGAGTTTCCAAGTGCTCTCCACAGTGGCTGCTGTGCTGTCAGATTATGGAAGTTTTCCATAAAATGACTTCCCGGAATAATTCGTCCACGGGATACATCGGTTGATGTATTAGTTGCGGCTGAGATCATCCAGTATAACGGGAATACCGAAATAAATGACACGATGATCAGAAAAATATATGTAGGAATCAATCTTCTCTGAATGGCTGATTTGTTTTTCTTAGTCACGTGTATCACCTACTTTCAAGTTGATAAATGCAAGCACAGCTACCATTATGAATATGATAAATGACATTGCTGATGCATATCCAAAGTTCGGTACGTTGATAAAGCATGTGTTGTAAATATAGTGGGACATTGTAATTGTGGAGTTTGCCGGGCCACCTTTTGTCAGGTTGACAGACTCATCGAACAACTGCAGTGTACCATTGATTGACATGATAAAGGTCATGATAATTGTCGGTTTCAGAAGCGGAACAGTGATTTTCCAGAAAGTCTTCCAGCCGTTGGCACCATCGATCTTTGCTGCCTCATATACGGAATATTCAATATTCTGAAGGCCTGCAAGATAGAATACCATGTTGTATCCTGTCCATCTCCAGATCAGAGCCAGAATGATTACGATCTTGGCACTGGTAGCATTTCCCAGGAAGTTGTAGCCGGTTGATAAGATTCCAAGTTTGATCAGGATACTGTTGATCAGACCATCTGTAGCAAACATGGAACGGAAAATCAGTGAGTAGGAAACCAGAGATGTTGCACATGGAAGGAATACACATGTACGGAAAAATCCTCTGAATTTCAAATCTTTGTTATTTAAAAGCTGTGCCAGAAGAATTGCCAGTATCAGCATGATCGGCACCTGAATGATCAGATAAAGGAATGTATTTACTATGGACTGCTGAAATACTTTGTCTGCAAGAATACGCTTGTAGTTACTGAAGATCGGATCTGCAAATCTCATATTTGCGCCTGCTCCGGTCTGCAGAGAAATGATGAATGCACGGATCATCGGATAAAAACTCATGACTGCGATCATGATGGATGCAGGTGCAAGGAAAAGCCATCCTGCAGTTCTCTGTTTTGCAACCAGAGTCATACCTTTTTTCCTGGAATTCATATGAACTCCCCCTTTCAAAACTTGCTGCTGTTTCCAGCAACTGTAACTCTTAACATAAGACAGGGGACTGCAAGCAGTCCCCCGCGCTCACGTAATATTTCTTATTTCAGTTTCACTTGATATCCAGAGGACTATTCAGTCATCTTGAATGCCAGTGTATCCTGTGCTTCCTGAAGAGCGTCTTCTACAGATGTACCATTTACGATATTAACAACTGCTGTGTTGACACATTCTCTTGCTTCATAGTGGTACGGTGTTTTTGTGAACTCCGGAATATGAGAAGAGTATTCTACGATTGTGGAGAAGATTGCCTGTCCGTTGAAGAATTCGTTTGGCTCATTGTAAACTTCAGATTCACCAGCTGGCAGATAGCAGGAGATTGCGCCAGATACCGGAAGGATTGCATCATAGAAGTCTGTGCTGGAACCAAATGTGCTTGCAAGGAAGTCTTCTGCAAGTTCTACGTTCTTGCAGTTGGATGTGATATACCAGGAAGATCCACCGTTGTTTGCATAGTTTGTAGCTGTATCAACATCGTCAACCTTAGGCATTGTTGTGATTTCCCAGAGACCTTTCTGATCTTCTGTAGACATCAGAGTAGCTGTGATCCAGTTACCATTTACGATACCAGCAGCCTCACCGCCTGTGATTGTAGAGATATATTCATCCCAGTTGTTTACAAGTTTAACAACATCGTTTTTAACAAGATCCACATAAAGGTTGATGCATTTTTCTGCAACATCGTTTCCAACGATATAAGCTTCGCCGTCTTCATTTACGAAGTTTGCTCCACAGGACTGCATCATCATCATCAGAGTGTCGCCGCCTGTAGCTTCGCTTGTAAGAAGATATTTGCCGGTTTTTTCATGAAGGTCTTTACCGATTTCCATGAATTTGGACCATGTGATATCTGTCAGGTCATCCAGTGTATATCCTGCTTCTTCAAGGACATCTGTACGATAGCATGCAATAACAGCACCGTTATCGAACGGAACACCATAATGTGTGTCATCAACCATGGAGTAGGACTGTTTCAGTTTTCCAAAATCATCCCAGTTAACATCCATGTCTTTCAGATCTGTAAAAGCATCCGGATAGCTCTTCAGATATTTCTGGAAGCTGTTGTCCTGCATCAGAACGATGTCCGGAAGTGTGCTGTAGTCACCAGCATTAGCTGCTGTTGTAAGTTTTGTCTGGCAGTCATCAGAAGATGTCTCGATAACGTCTACTGAGAATCCTTCGTGATCTTTTGCGTACTGCTCACCAGCCATCTGCATGGATTTGATATTAAAGTTCTGGTCCCATGCCCATACTGTCAATGTGTTGTCATCTCCGGAATCAGCAGAAACAACAGTTGCTGTTCCAGCAAAAGATGCAGCCATGATACCAGTCATTAATACTGCAAGTAATTTTTTCTTCATGTGAATTTCCTCCTTTTAATTGAGCGTTTAATCTCTTCCGCATCACTTATGAGCAAATTATAGCACCCGTTTTTTTTGTATAGTTTGCATATACAAACACAAAATGTGCAATTTCGACCATTTTATACGTTTTGCACTATTTAACCTTTTAATATTTGTATTTTTTGTTCGTTTTTCGTATTCCCGCCCTTTTCAATGTATTTTTTGACAAAAAATCAACCTTTCTTATTGACAGGATGTCTATTAATCCGGTCAGCAAGAAAGGTCTTTGTTCTTATTTCATAAATTTTTTATTCATTTTTTGTACACATTTCACAGAAATTCGCCGTTTTTATGCAAAATAGACTTTTTCAGGATGCTGTGTCTTTATTGTATGCAGCATCTCCTCTGTAAGATCAAGAAGCAGCTTGATCTTTCGCCCCTCTTCTTTGATGATCATCGTGTAGTACGGAGTATTGTCATCATAAGAGGTATAATCGAATTTTTTCAGCTGCTCCGTACCGCCGTTTTTCTTATATTTTGCAACGCTTTCGTGCCAGTGCGGTGCAACTACTTCCAGGTCTTTCAGTTCCAGCAGATGAGCCGTCTTGCG
Source organism: uncultured Blautia sp. (assembly GCF_934372025.1). GTDB lineage: Bacteria > Bacillota > Clostridia > Lachnospirales > Lachnospiraceae > Blautia_A. The sequence goes on along the minus strand of NZ_CAKROJ010000047.1, from coordinate 11,745 downwards.
ATACTTTTTTCCATAGATCACATCAATACTGAGCTGATCATTTTCCAGAGTATACTCATAATCCTTCTGGCTGAAAATATCAAACACAAAATAAAGCGCCGCAAGCAGAAATCCTGCCAGCATAAAGGACTGGGATATTGCGATTCCCATGATCACAAAAATCACTGCAAACAAAATCATTACTTTCCGGAGAATTCCTGACATGCTTTTTTTCTTTCGGGAGACCTGCTCCACAATCTTATAATCGTACATACAAACAATCCTTTCTCTTTTTTTTACCATCCTTCTTCTGAATGAATATTAAATCTCAGAAGCTGCTGTTCATAATTTTCCGGGCGTTTTCGCCATTCAAGAGGAGTAACTCCCATCAGCTGTTTAAAGTTTCTGTTGAACGTCGAGTTCGTCGTGAACCCACATTTATGGACGATGTCTGCAACCGGTTCGTCCGTAGTCTCCAAAAGTTTACATGCCGTATAAACACGCACAGTATTAATATATTCCAACGGACTCTTCTTCATGTAGGAAGTAAAAACTCGCCGAAAATGTGTCTCGCTGATATGGCAGAGATTCGCCAGATCCTCCACTTTGATATCCTCCATGTAGTGATACGACACATAGTCCAGCACACGGGTGATCATATTGGTGAGCTTACCGGCATCTTCCGCAACCTTGTCCTCTCCTGAATCCCTGTTTAACCTGGCAATTTCTACCAGAAGTGCTGCAAGCACTCCCTTTGCTTCCTCCAGGAAAAATTCCTCACCATCTCTCATGATATCCAGAATCTTGCGGATTTTATTCGAGATAGACTGGTGCTCTTTCTCTTCAAAAAACAAAGCCCTGGAATAGATACGCTGAATCATCATTTCTGCCTTGACCGGATTGTCCAGGAATTTTTTCATAAATCCTTCTACGTCAATGAAAAGATATTCCCATTTACTGACCGTCCCGATATCACTGTTTGTTGTGTGCGGATAGTTTGGCGGGATCACTGTGACAATTCCACCATAGAAGCGTTCTTCCTCTTCGCCGAGCACCATATGTCCGTCACCGCCATAGCAGTATCCAATCTCAATATAATTATGAAAGTGAAGATAGTCCACATCATTTCCGTAATTCTGAACCCACTTCTGCCCAAGCAGGGCCAGGATCGGGCTTCCCGCCGACATCTGGTAATAGCGGAACTCCATCTTCGGTTTTCTTTTTTTGGCCATTTGATCGCCCCGTTTCAGATATTTATCCGTCTATTGTACTATATATTTTCCAACAAAAAAAGATTACCTTTTGGAATCAGGTAATCTTTTTTTCATGAAGTTCTTCAAACAACTCCAAAACTTGTTTATCCTTCTGGAATATTTTTTCATAGGCAGCCTGAGCGGCAAACGGTTTGCCCTCGATCATGGCGTTCAGGATATCTCTGTGATACGGAACGGTTTCTTTCCAGAAGCCTTCCCCGTTTGTAAGGCTCTTTCCGTAATCGTCCAGTGCTTTTGTAAGATTATCAAGCACCTGTTCCATAGTGCTGTTTCCATAGATCTTACGAATACGGCTATGAAATATATAGTCCTCCTGCTGCAGAAAAAAGCCCATCTGCAGCCCTTTTTCCATGGCAGTCATCGGTTCATCCAGAGAGTCAATCTGCAGCTGTGTCATGTTTCCGCACAGTTCCCTGATAATATGCATCTCCAGAACACTCTTCATCTCCAGGATTTCTATATAATTTACCTTCCACACCTTGAGATAAAAAGAGTTCTCGGCTTTTTTTTCTGTAATATAGGCACCTTTGCCCATTTTTACTTCGATAATACCATTATTTTCGAGAACTCTTAATGCTTCTCTTACAGAATTACGGCTTGTATTAAATTCCTGCGCAAGCTCGCGCTCTGAAGGTATCCTGTCGCCTGTTTTCAGGTCATTCTCCTTGATGTATTCCATGATTGCGTCTGCTATCTTTGTATAGAGCAGATCACGTTGAATCGGTTTTACCTTGATAGGATTGTTCATCTGGCAATTATCCCTTTACAGCACCTGCTGTGAGACCTTCCACTACGTATTTCTGAACAAAGATAAACATAATTGCACTTGGCAGCAATGCAAGAACGCCTCCGGCCATCAGAGCTCCCCACTGTACAGAGTACTTACCAATAAGGGATTTCAGTCCTACAGGAATTGTCCACATATCCGGTGTATTGATGAAGATCGTACCAGCGATCAGTTCATTCCATGCACCGATAAACGCAAATACAAATACGGCTACGATTCCCGGGAACATAACCGGAAGTACGATTTTGCGCAGTGTCTGCATTTTGCTGCAGCCATCAACATAAGCAGCCTCTTCCAGAACATATGGAATACGTTCAAAGAAGCTTCGCATTGTTATTACACAAAACGGTAAGTTTGTGAGTGAATAGAAAATAAACAATGACATATAACTGTTGATCAGTCCCATTTTGATAAATACTACATACATAGGAATGATAACAAGAATACTCGGGATCATCTGTGTGATAAGGAAAAACAGAAGCACCGCACCTTTTCCGCGGAACTTAAATCTGGCAAGACCATATCCTCCAAAGATTGAAAGGATCACGACTACAACTGCTGATGACAGTGTTACGATTAAACTGTTCTTCAAATATATACCATAATCCATCATATTAAACAAGGACTGATAGTTTTCTAATGTAAAAATTTTTGGAAAATACGTAATATGCTGAGCATTAATGATCTCAGGATTGGTCTTGAATGAAGTAATGACCATCCAGTAGATCGGAAGTAATACTATCAGAAGATAGATTGCCAGGATAATAAAACGTACAGTATTTGTAATTCTCTTTTTCTTGGTTTTTGTCATCAGAAATCACCTGCCTTATCGTAATTGGAAAGTTTCAGGAACAATACGGCATAAACACCTAAGATCACCATCAGGAGCACACCAAACGCACCCGCCAGACCAAAATCATATCCTGAGAATGCCTTTGTATACATGTATGACGGAAGTGTCTGTGAATAGTTGGCAGGACCTCCCTGCGTTACGATAACTACCAGATCAAACGAGTTAAAGATCCAGATAGTACGCAGAAGGATTGTCATAATGATTGTAGGTTTAATGTAAGGAAGTGTCAGACTGAAAAACTTACGGAACATTCCGCAGCCATCCATATCTGCTGCTTCATAAATTTCATCCGGAATTGACTGAAGTGCTGCAAGGATCATGATTCCAAAGAAAGGAATTCCGATCCAGATCATGGCAAGAATAACAACTAACAGAGATAACCCCGGTGTACCAAGCCATGCAATACCTTTTTTAATGATTCCAAGTTTCATCAGCACATCATTGACTACACCATATTCTCCGTTGAATGACCAGCGGAATACAAGGCCGACTACGAAAGCTGAGAAAGCCCATGGAAGAAATACGATAGACTGATAAATTCCTCTTCCTTTGAATTTATCTTTCAGACATAATGCAAGGATCAGTCCTCCAATAAACTGTCCCATAACCGCAACGACTACATAGATCACAGAGTTCTTTAATAAGAGCAGAAAGTCCTTATCTCCAAACATCTTTTTAAAGTTGGCAAAGTCATTAAAATATACATTTGCGTTTCCAAGTTTGTAATTCTGGAATGCCATCACAACGCTCTTGATCAGCGGATAGCCAAACATGATCACAAGCAGAATGAAGATCGGACCCACATAGTACCATGGCTCCATTTTCTTCTTGCGTGCCATTTGTCCTTTTTTATTTGCACTACTCATAAGTTACCTCCTCTGTCCAAAAATCTCAGTCTTTTTAAAAACGGGGCATCTTATTTTCTCTCAGGAAAACAGGATGCCCCGTTTTGACTGCTTACAGTGTTAGTTTATTACTTCAGGGTCAGTGCAGTTTCAACTTTTGTATCTGGATTTTCTTCTATGAACTGTTTCATACGTGACTGCAGCTCGTCTGTAATTGTTGTGAGTGCAGTTTCAGCATCTTCATCACCAAGCAGATATTTCTGAATTTCTTCGTGGAACATACCCTGGTGAAGGTCTGTATAATCAAATGGTCCGAAGGTTGTCGGAACTGCAAGGTCAGGATCGTTCATCTGCTGTACAAATGCTGCATATGGTCCATCTGTTCCATAAGTATCATCGTTTTCAACGTCCTTTTTGATCGGGATCTCGCCTGTAAGTTTGCAATATTCAATATTGTTTTCAGCATTGGTCATGAATTGAATGAGCTGCCATGCTTCGTCTGGATTTTCACTGTTTCCGGAAATAGAGTATGCATAAGGTGCATTGATCGTGTTGTAGATCTTTCCGTCTTTTGTGCTCTTTGGCATTGGCATAACGCCCCATGTACCCTCTTCCATGTTATTTGCACATGTTGGAAGAACTTCGGAATCGTTGATCAGTGTTCCGGTAAGTCCACCTGTGAAGTTATCAACCATTTCTGTGAATCCCCAGTTGATAGCATCTTCTGGTGCATAGCCGTTCAGATATACATCTGTCCATTTTTTGAATGCTTCCAGACATTCATCGGAATTGATGAGGATATTGCCTTCCTGATCATAAGTATTTCCATCTGTAAATGACTGCAGATAAACAAGGAGCGGATCTAAAGCACCACGTGCTCCACGATAAGATGCGCCATAATGTTTTTCATCTTTGTTTGTCAGTTTTGCAACTGCATCAAAGTAGTCATCATAATCCCAGCCTTTTGACGGGTCAAGGTCAAGTCCTGCTTCCTCTGCCCAGTCTGTACGATAGTAAACACCTTTTACCATAAGTCCGTCCGGAACTGTGTAGATATGTCCATAACGGTCTTCTTCACTTCTCCACAACAGCTTGTTTACAGCGTCTGTGTACTCATCTCTTGTATCGCCAACATAATCGTCAAGCGGAACTACCCATCCTGCAGATGTGTACTGTCCCAGCCAGCCTGACCATACTGTCATAACATCCGGGAGCTGTCCTGAAGCACCAAGTACAGTGATCTTGTTTGCTGCATCATCCCAAGGAACGCTTTCGTAAGAAACAGAGATTCCGGTTTCTTCTTCGAATTTGGCAAAGATTTCCTCATAATACTTCTGACGTGTTTCACTTGGACTAACATCCAGGAAACGCAGCTCTTTGCCGTCTGCACGTACCTCGCACACACCTGCTCCCGCTACTGTTGCAGCCATTGTGATCGCTGCTAAAAATAAGCTCATACCCTTTCTCATTTTTTGTCCTCCTTTATTTTTAATCCTTTATTTAATTTTCGTTTTAATATGGATCAAAATTTATAATTTTCTCAATGCTGTTTCAAGATCTTCGAGCAGGTTCTCTTCTCCCTCAAGTCCACAGTAGAGACGGATAAGTCCACGGTCAGTACCAAGGAAATCCAGTTCTTCCTGTGAAGCTTTGTAAAGCGGACAAAGAGCAAGGCTCTCAAATCCACCCCAGGAGCATCCTTTTCCGAAGAGCTTCAGATTGTCAATGAACTCCACTGCTTTTTCCGGAGAAGCATCCAGCTCAACACTCATAAGACTTGTATGTCCCTGCTGCTGTCGGCGGATGATATCTGCCTGTGGATGTGATGCAAGTCCGGTATAATTTACCCGTTTCACCTTGTCGCTCTTTTCCAGGAATTCTGCGACCGCCATCGCGATCTCCTGATGTCTCTTAACTCTGGCTTCAAGAGTACGAAGGCCCCTGATGCAGAGCCATCCTTCCATCGGTCCGAGAACTCCGCCGAACCACTCTCGCATCTCACTCATGATCTTTCGCATCAGATCTTCGTTTTTGGATACGAGAACTCCGCCGATGATATCACTGTGTCCGCCGATATACTTTGACATCGTGTGCATGGAAATATCAATTCCAAGATCCAGTGGTTTCTGGAAAAGTGGTGTCATGCATGTATTATCAATATAAGTTATAACTCCATGTCTCTTTGCGATCTCACTGATCGCTTTAAGATCTACAACTCTGAAAACAAAAGTTGCCGGGCTCTCCAGGATCATAAGTGCTGTATTATCCTGAATCGCTGCCTCGATCTCATCCAGATCATTTCCGGAGACATAGGTTACGCTGAAATTCAGTCTTGGGATTCCTACTATATGAAGGAATCGCTTAACCGGCTGATAAACATCTCTCATACAAACGATGTGGCTTCCTGCCTTGCAGGTTGCCATTATAGCTGCTGTACATGCCGCCATTCCTGATGAAAAAGCAACTGCACGGCTTCCGTGCTCCAGTTCTGCGATCTTTCGCTCCAGGATATGCACAGTAGGATTGGAACTCCTTCCATAAACAAACTGATCGTCTTTATAAACATCTACATTGCAATAATCTTCAAAGCTATTATAGACATGCAGCGAATTCATAAAAACCGGTGGGACGACTGCATTGAGATATTTGTCATACTCGTCTGCCGTGTGTGTTAATGCCAATAGATCCTGATTCATATTTACTGCCCTCCATTCTCAGTTCCGTCTGTAGCTGTATGGTAGACTGGTTCAACCAGTTCAGATATTAAAAAAATCGACGAAGTCCTTCACTCAATATGAGGATCTTCGTCGATTACACCTTGATTCTATAATACAAACATGTGCAATGTCAATATATTTTCGGCACTTTTTTTGCGGTTTTGTAATGTTTTTACTATTTTACCAAAAACAACCCTTAATTTTTAGACAATTTTTTCAGGGCTTTTTTTAACATATCATTGCAATCACATCTTCCCAATGATATATTTAAGCTAGTTTCATATGTTTAATTTTTGTGCAGATTGCACAACTCACAAAAGGAGGTCTTATATGAGTGATTTATACCGCGACAGCCGACGCTGTTATCTGATCGATCATCATTCTCCTGCTCCACCTGCTGTAACGCTTGACCATCTGGACATCGCTGAATATGAAGAATTCTTCGGCACAGCTCAGATTGATTCCGTGATGGTATACTGCAAGGATCATTGGGGAATGACCTATTTTGATTCTAAAGTACCAGGTTCCATGAAGCACCCGGGCGTCAAAGGCGACTGGATCCGCACGGTACGCGATTCCGCTGCACGTAAAAATCTTGAGTTTATTGCTTATTACTGCATTGAATATGATGAAGGAGCTGCACGTCGTTTTCCTGAATGGCGCGTGCGCCAGGCCGATGGAACACCACTTATCCGTGATGACCTCTATGCTAAATGGAGTCTGTGCTGCTATCAGACCGGTTATCGTGAATACAGCCTGTCCCATATGGAAGAAATTGTTCGAAATTATCACCCGGATGCGCTCTTTATGGACATCTTCGGTGCTTCCCTCTGCTACTGCGAGCACTGCCGCAGCAAATTCCGCGAAATGTTTGGATATGACATTCCGGAAACAGATGAGGATATAAAACTTCACCGCCATGATCTTGTTACTTTCCTTAACAAGAATACTTACGACTATCTGGCTGAGCTCCGCTCCCGCGTAAAAGCGATCGATCCCACCATTGCGATCACGATCAATTTCTCCTGCCATTATCCTAAGGAGATCCGCGATCTTTTGGACTATCAGTTCTCAGAACCACTGATGAAAGACAACTGGTATTCTTCTATCTATGCACGTGATACCGCAGTCGGACAGTATCCGATCCTTGCTCCTGGCGAAGCTTCCCAGGTATACAATTATGACCGTGAAGAACAGTATATCTGCGATCTTTCTTCCATCGCCGCACAGGGATGCCGTGTAGGTATGTACAGTGGTTCCCAGCACATCGATGGTACTCTTGAGCACCTGGAGGCAGAACGCCTCGGCAGTGTTTACAGCATTCTGAAAGAACTGGAACCACATTTCAAAGATCGTCAGCCGGTCAAATGTGTCGGCATCCTTCAGAGTGATGCATCAAAAGCCATAAACGCTTTTCCATTCCATCCGGATGCAATCCTTCGAATGAAGAAGCACAATCCTCATACTTATGCAATCCTCGGCGCCATGCAGTTATGCGAACAGGCCAAGCTTCCTTACGGAATCCTCCCGGAAGGCGAGGTGAGTGCAGAACGTCTTGCTCAGTATGATATGCTCCTCCTTCCGGAGGTTTACGTTCTCACAGAGTCCACAGCCAGCCTTCTGAGAAAATATGTATCCGATGGCGGCAGACTCCTTGTTTCCGGTAAGACCGGATTATGGGACACTGATTTTAATCCTCTGGATAACTTTATTCTGTCTGATCTGATGGGTGTTTCATTTACAAAGATCCATACAGAATATGCACAGAACACCTGGAGCTCTTATATTAAAAAGGCTCCTGATTCCACATTCAGCGGAATCTTTGACCGTACAACACCGCCAGTGAGCGACTTCTTTATCGAGGCCGCCTGCACAGATGCCCACCCGGAATTCACCTTCGTCCTTCCATGTACTGCCTGTTCTCCGACTGACTGGGTTAACTGGTGGAGCCCGCCGCCGGGTGCAGAAACTTCTCTTCCGGCACTGACCATTAATCAGTACGGCAGCGGTTCTGTTGTTTACACAGCATTTGATCTGTTCACAATGGCAGCCGAAGAAAGCTACCGTGCTACCGGAGACCTGTTCAAACAGATCACCGAAAAACTGAATATCAAACCTGTGCTCCGCAATATCACAGATATTCCGAACGTCCTTCGGACAGCATATTTTGAGAAAGATGACTGTTACCAGATCCATCAGATTTCTCTTATGGCACATCAGTTCAAGGGAGATGTGGCAGCTGTCAGCGGTGGTGTGATCTCCGTATCCACACCAGTCAAAGAAGCTGTTGTGATCTACCCAGAGCGCAAAACTCTGCCGATCACACAGAACGGCAGCGAATGGCTGATACAGCTTCCGGATTTTACAATCCAGCAGTTTATTGTTCTAAAAAAATAAGGCCATTAAAAAAACCAGCATCCTGCAAGGACGCTGGTTTTTTATGCTTTTACGCTTTATTTATTTTTATTGACCATTTCTCCGATCACATAACACAGAGCTGCAACGATCATACCATTGATGGATGCAATTCCCCATGTCACTACGTTTGCCACGATCGCACCAAGGATAACTCCGGCAACTGCAAACCAGTTCACTGTTACGATCTTAAAGGTATCTGTATCATAAGCCTTTTTGTTCATGAAATAAGAGATTACCAGAATAATACCAACCGGCGGAAGTGTACAGTTCAGGATGTTCAGCCATCCGCAGAAGTTGTAGTACAGCCATACAGAAAGCAGTGTTCCGATAACACCGGAGATCAGGACCATCGGTTTCTTTCTCTTATTGAAAATGTTTGCAAGACCAAGTCCTGCTGTATACAGAGCATTGTCATTTGTTGTCCAGATATTTAATCCCAGAACCAGGATTGCAAGATAGAACAGATTCAGACGAATCATAACTTCAAAAATATCATTTCCACCAACAAAGATATAAGAGATTGCTCCAAAGAAGAACATCAGGGAGTTTCCGATAAAGAAGGCAACTACTGTTGCGATCGTTCCCTGTTTACCATTTTTTGCAAATCGTGTAAAGTTCGGTGTTGCAGTTCCTCCTGATACAAAAGAACCAATTGCAAGTCCTGCACCGCCGATAACACTCAGAGAGCCACTGGATACAGCAAACTGATCAACGATCGTGCCATCGCCCTGCTTAACTGCCATGATCATTGCCACTGTTCCAAGAATTGCAACAAGCGGTACGGCAATATAACTGATCACGGTAAGAGACTTGATTCCAAAATATGCAGATGCAGTCATACATGCTCCTGCGATCAGGATCAGCACCCATTCTACTGCAGTGCTTCCGCCAAAAAGTTCACGTGCTACCGGAATTGCAAACATTGCAATACCTACACCAAACCATCCGATCTGTGTAAAACTTGTCAGCGCAGAAGAAATATAAGAACCTTTTTCTCCAAACGCTCTCTTGGAAAGCAGGTCAAGGCTTAAGCCTGTCTCTGCGCCTACATAACCAAGCAGACCTGTGTAAATACCAAGGATCGCGCCACCCAGAAGAAGGGCTTTGATAAATCCCCAGAAATCCAGTCCTGCTGCCATTTCCTGGCCTACCCACATACTTGCAGAAAAGAAAGTAAATCCAAGCATGATCATAAACATTGTCACAAATCGGCGTCTGCTCCACTTCGGAACCGCGCACTCTGCAAAGTCAATGTCCACCTTTCCCTGCTCTGCGCTGTTTGCTGTTGTCATTTTTTCACTCATTTGTTCTCCCCGTTTTTCCTTAATCTAAAATATATTTTCGCAGTGCGTCCGTAAATTCTCCGATACGCTGCTCTGCAAGCTCTTTTAATGTAATATCCTTCATGCTTTCAATGTATCCAAGCTCCTGACGATACAGCCATTTTGCATCTGCCGGACGGATCTTCTGATAGTGGTTTGCCTTGATCCAGTCTTCATAGCTGATCGGAGTCGGATAGCCAAGCTTTTCATCCAGAAGTTCCTTGAAGTCGATCTTATCGGCTCTTTCTTTGATTCCTTCCCAGAATTCCAGAACCTCTTCTACATGCTCATGGATCTCATAACGTCTTGCACCACCATCATAGATGATACATTTTTCAAAAAGAGGACTGCACATGGAAAGTGTCTCTCTTCTGAATTCAGGCGCAACGATACCACCCTTCCAGTAGAAATCCACATCCGGAAGATTGATCCCGGAAACACCTTTATCCTGATATGTGCTGAAGATTCCTTCATAATAAACAGTGATAAAGCCTTCAAATTCCGGCCAGAATTCACGAATCTCTGCAGTAAGCTTCTCAAGGATATCGATTCCCTTGGTTCCACCGATTGTAAAGATAATGATATTACGGAGTCTTGCACCATGATCTCTGTAAAAATCAGTTACATAACGAAGACAGTGGATCAGTGTCTCTCCACTTGCAATGATGTCACCGATCATCAGCGTGCTGTCCGGCACCATAGTAAGCTTGCTATATTTGATCTCCAGGCCTGCGATCTCTTCTTTTTCAAATACACGCTCACTTGAAAGAAAACTGATATCGTGAACACGGATATGTTCTCTGTAGCAAGCCTCTTCCAGAGGATAGTTCAGTGCTCCTCTAAGAATAGAAAGAATATTTGCTGTTGTAACCTTTTTCTGTTCTTTCAGATAATAAAGCATCTGAGAAGTCGAAGAAACAAGGCAGTTATAAACCTCATAACCTACGATTTCCGGTGTATTCAGAAGCTTTCTGGATTCTGCCTCAGAAATAACATAATACTCATTTTTGTAATCTCCGCCTTCAAGACGATAGCATGCAACACCCTGCTCATCGAACTCCGGCACCAAAACCACATTGTCCCAGTTTTTCATTTGTATCTTTTCCCTTTCCTGTGTATTTTTCCTTGACCTTTGTAACTTATGAATTTACATAACAAAACATCTTACAAAAGAGTATGATGAACGACATGGAATGTCAAGTAGAAAAAGCAATTTCTCCACATTACAACTTTCAACTTTTGCGGCCGACATTAATGTCGGTTGCAAATGCATAAAGAAAAGTCCACAGCATTTGCCATGGACTTTTTCTACAGTCTGAAATCTTTCTACCATACCAGTATAGAAATCTTTTCTCCTGACCGGTTTATATCGCTCCCAGAATCTCTCTGGCGTTATTGATCCGTTCTTCTGAAGGCGCTCTGACACCTTCCAGCGGATAAGGAATTCCGAGCTGTTCCCACTTAAATACACCCAGTGTATGATACGGAAGCACTTCGACTCTCTCCACTGTTTTTAAAGTATGGATAAAATCTGCAAGCCTGTGGAGATA
>NZ_CAKROJ010000046.1 GCF_934372025.1 uncultured Blautia sp. | reverse complement strand
TTTTGGAAAAACAAAGATTTTGATGCGAATATGTTGTCATATTGGTTATTGGGTATGTTATATGAAAATGACTAGTTAAATGATATGCAATTTGCAGAACAGTTGAATGTATCAGTAATCACCGTGTTACGTATAGAAAATGGGATGACGAAGATAGATGCAGAACTTCTTATCAGGATGTCAGAAGTTCTGCACGCCCCGGTAGATCTTATCCTGGGACTCGAAAACCAGGAAAATTTGATGTGGTGAACAGGGGGTATATTTAATGTATTATGTGTATTATGTAGGAAGATATGTGTTGCTACTTATTTTGGTTTATTTGTATATTACTGTACCAGCGATGGTATTTTATTATGATGCTATAGTGCTTCCTTTAATAAGTGCACTTTTTTCACTCTTTTGTCTGTTACCGTTCGGAAGACATAAGATCCATATAGGCAGAGAGGTGAAATACACGTGGGCGGATGTGAGAAGTGAGATAAATCCTCTTTATGCGGCAGGTTTTTTTAGAAAAAGTGCATCAGATAAAAACATATTATCCAATCTCAAAGGAAAGTTTTTTTGTGAAGTTATATTATGTGGAATTTGGATAATATCATGCATATGCAGAGTATATACCCTGCATATGGACAAGAATGTCTGGAAAACATGTGCGTATATATTGTGCGTGGGATTTACGATTGTTGATATAATCTGGTGCTATTATGCTTTGTACTATAAGTGGTATTATAATGAGGCTTTTCGTTATACAGAGAGTCGGGAGCATATATGGCAGCCTTTCAGCAATATAGCAGAATATTCCAGAGAGTGGAGACTATGTACAGATTTCTGTTATTATCATATGCCGTTTGAAAAAATTGAAAGTGAAATGCAAAAGTCATGCATTCAGCGACAATACATTTGGGATGCCGAGTACAGCAAAAAAAATGTGAAATCTGCGATTTACTGGAAAAAAACGGAGAAATCTGTTGAAATTTTACAGTTAGGACAGATGCCTGTATATTCTGAAGAAAATATGCAGATATTGAATGAATTTTTTTCGGATTTCTGGAAGAAAAATCCGGGAATAGACAAAAATAAAATTAAATTGATGGCGATTTTATGTATAGAAAAGGAAAATAGAGAGTTAAGAAATCGCCTGTTAAGCCTTAGGCATGTAGATCAGAAAGATGGCGCACAGGGACGTTATCGACTTCCAGTGATCATCCTGCATTCGGACGAACCACAACTACAGATTTTGCCGTTATATTCAAAACACCGTGGAACAAAAGAATATAAAGAAATGAAAAAAGAAATATGTACGCTTCTGGATTTATCGAAAAACCGTCCAGATGAGTAAATACTTCAACAGAGAAAATTTTTCCTGGATTATCATGGGAAGTAACGATAACAGAACGGAATGACATAGCAAAATAAATGGAATATTATAGCAAACTAAAATGTGCAATATAATGCACAAATAATGTGGAGCTTATAATAATCAGAAAACTTCAAAAGTCTTTTAAATTCAACAAAAATCTTTTTGGTAAAAAAACTATTGACAAATAATAACGTCGGTGATATTGTATGGTTGTACAAAATAATACACAAAAATAAAGCAAAGGCGCTTACCGATAACGGAAATCTGCCTTTGCTTTTTTTACTTTACAGGAAATTACTTCGTAATGTTCCGATAAAGTAAAAAACGCTCCGCGAGGATGCGACCAGATGCATGTGGAATATGTCTGCTAAAGCAGACTGCATCTGGCGCGCAAAGCGTAACAAGTTCCTCAAGTAATGGGGATTCAGGGAGTTTGAAGCGGACTTGTCCGCTTTGTTATTTATCATCTTAAAGATATGGGAGGATACGGCAATGAAATTAAAAGACACAGGATTAACTTTTCAGGACATTAAGGACAAAGTAAACAAGTACATGATCGAGACTTATGAGCGTTTTGATTTCCTTGCTGAGACAGCGGAAGGTATGTATATCTATGATGAGAACGGAACACCGTATCTTGACTTTTATGCAGGAATCGCAGTAAACAGTGCAGGAAACTGTAACCCGAAGGTTGTAGCCGCAGTTAAAGATCAGGTAGAAGATATCATGCATACTTTCAACTATCCATACACCATTCCGCAGGCACTGCTTGCTGAAAAGGTCTGCGAGACAATCGGAATGGACAAGATCTTTTATCAGAACTCCGGTACAGAAGCAAACGAAGCAATGATTAAGATGGCTCGTAAATATGGTATTGAGAAATATGGACCGAACCGTTATCATATCGTAACTGCAAAGATGGGCTTCCATGGAAGAACCTTCGGTGCCATGTCAGCAACCGGACAGCCGGCAAACGGATGCCAGGTAGGATTCGGACCAATGACTTACGGATTTTCCTATGCACCATACAATGATCTGCAGGCATTCAAAGATGCATGTACCGAAAACACCATCGCAATCATGGTCGAACCGGTACAGGGCGAAGGTGGTGTACATCCGGCAACAATGGAATTCATGCAGGGACTTCGTAAATTCTGTGATGAGAACGATATGCTTCTCCTGATCGATGAGGTACAGACAGGATGGTGCAGAACCGGTGCAGTAATGTCCTATATGAACTATGGAATCAAACCAGATATCGTTTCTATGGCAAAAGCACTTGGTGGTGGAATGCCGATCGGCGCGATCTGTGCGACAGCAGAAGTTGCAAAGGCATTTACAGCAGGTTCTCATGGAACTACATTTGGCGGACACCCGGTAAGCTGTGCAGCAGCACTGGCAGAAGTAAATGAACTTCTCGACAGAGATCTTGCAGGAAATGCAAAGAAAGTCGGCGATTACTTTGCATCCAAACTGGAAAAACTTCCTCATGTAAAAGAAGTAAGACATCAGGGACTTCTGGTTGGTGTAGAATTTGACGACACGATCGGTGGTGTAGATGTTAAACATGGATGTCTGGATCGCAAGCTTCTGATCACTGCGATCGGAGCACACATCATCCGTATGATCCCACCGCTTATCGTAACAGAAGAAGAGTGCGACAAGGCTGTGGCAATCATTGAAGAGACAATTAAGTCTCTGGAAAAATAAAGCTTACAGTGAGCGAAGTAAACAGCAACAAACAAAGCAGAATTTTACTGTAAATACTGAAAAAGTGACAAGGGCGTCGCGGATCATGAGATGTGGTTCGCACGCCTTTTTCTATTATGAAAATTATTTCATTTTGATGAGAAATAAGAGAGAATCGTGTGAGGGGAAATCGATATGAGACATCTGGTTATAACAATTGGCTGTGAATATGGTGCCAAGGGAAATGCCATAGGCAGAAAAATAGCAGAAGACCTCAATATCAAATTTTACAATCGTGATCTTGTGGATGAGATTATTGAAGAGGTCGGAATTCCGAAAGAAATTATGGAAAAAGTTGAGGAAGGTGGAACCATTGCCGGAAAAGGTGCAGAGGGAGATGTCCGTGGTTCCTTTTCAAAATATGCGGATCTGACAGACCGTGCGATCCATGTGCAGAAACAGATTATCCGTAAGCTGGCTGAGAAAGAAGCATGTGTGATCATTGGACGTTCTGCTGATTATATTCTGAAGGATACAAAAGACATTGATCTTTTAAGAGCATTTATTTATGCTCCTGATGAAGTGAGAATTCACAATATTATGGAAAGCCACAATCTTTCTGAAAAGGATGCCAAGATTTTACTTCTGGAAAAAGATAAACGATATCACAAACGTCACCTGGCATTGACAGGAAGTAATCGTGGCGACCGTCACAACAGAAATATTCTTATAGACAGTTCTTATCTTGGAATCGAAGGAACAGCAGATTATCTCGAAGAACTTGTAAGAAGAAAATTCGGAAGCGGGGAGGAATAAGACTATGGGACAGAAAAAATCAGAATTTGATAAAGTATTCAGTGCATGGGATATTCTTGTGATCGCTTTTGGCGCTATGATCGGCTGGGGCTGGGTTGTATCTTCCGGAACATGGATCGATGCCGGCGGTGTCGTAGGTGCAGCACTCGCTTTTGCAATCGGCGGAGTTATGATCTTTTTTGTAGGTCTCACCTATGCCGAGCTTACAGCAGCGATGCCGCAGTGTGGTGGCGAGCATGTTTTCAGTTATAAGGCAATGGGACCGACGGGTTCCTTTATCTGTACCTGGGCGATCATTCTTGGATATGTGGGTGTTACCTGTTTTGAAGCCTGCGCTTTTCCGACAATCATTACGTATCTGTGGCCGGGATTTCTCAAAGGATATCTCTATACTGTGGCAGGATTTGATATTTATGCATCATGGCTGATCGTGGCGATCATAGTTGCATTCCTGATCATGATGATTAACATTATAGGAGCCAAAACAGCAGCTGTCCTTCAGACAGTCCTGACATGCATCATAGGAGGTGCCGGAATTCTGCTGATTGTGGCTTCGGTAATAAATGGTAATGTGGACAATCTTCAGGGCCAGATGTTCATGGGTGAAACAACGGGCAGCATGGCAAAAAATGTTCTGAAGGTTGCAGTTATCACACCATTTTTCTTTATTGGTTTTGACGTTATTCCACAGGCGGCAGAGGAAATCAATGTACCACTCAAAAAGATTGGTAAAATGATGATCCTCTCAGTAGTTCTTGCAGTTGTATTTTATTCTTTTGTAATCCTTGCAGTCGGTTATGTACTGAATCCGGATGAGATTGTGCGTTCACAGAACACGACAGGACTGGTAACTGCAGATGCTATGGCAAAAGCCTTTGGAACTTCAGTAATGGCAAAGGTTATCATTGTAGGTGGTATGTGCGGTATTATCACATCCTGGAACTCCTTTATGATCGGTGGTTCCCGTGCACTGTACTCCATGGCTGAGTCTTATATGGTGCCAAAGGTTTTTGCAAAACTTCATCCGAAGCACAAAACACCGGTCAATGCACTGATCCTGATTGGTATTCTTACCATGATTGCTCCGTTTGCCGGACGTGTCATGATGGTATGGATCTGTGATGCAGGTAACTTCGGATGCTGTCTTGCATATTGTATGGTTTCACTCTCATTTCTGATTCTTCGTAAAAAAGAACCGGACATGCCAAGGCCATATCGTGTACCGGCATATAAATTTGTCGGAACAATGGCTGTTATCCTTTCTGGATTCATGGTGCTTGTGTACTGCATTCCTGGATCCGGTGGAACTCTGGTCATACAGGAGTGGCTGATGGTAGGCGCATGGAGCCTTCTGGGAGTTGTATTTTATGCAGCATGCAAACTGAAATATAAAGAAAAATTCGGCAGCCTTATTGAGATTATTTCTGATGAAGATGCGGCATCTCTTATGCCGGAAGCTGATGATGAAGAACTTGATCTGGTTATTGATGCAGCGATCGATCGCGTTCTTTCACGAATGACCGCGTGATAGTTACCGTTGGAGGCATTGGCCTCCAACATCTTATTTAATATAGAAGAGGGAGATCAGATTATGAATCCATTTGAATTTTTTATTCCACAGAATATTATTGTTGGTGCAGGAACTATGGCAAAACTTCCGGAGTGTGCGAAGAAACTGGGAGATTCCCATGCTATGCTGATTTCCGGTCCGACACTTCGAAAAATGGGAATTGTGGACAAAGCAGCAGATTATCTGAAAGAAGCAGGAATGCAGGTGGATATCTTTACTGATGTAGAAGCAAATCCTTCTGTGACAACAGTAGAAAAAGCTACAGAAGCATTTAAAGAAACCGGAGCAGACTTTATTGTGGCACTCGGAGGAGGTTCACCAATGGATGTTGCCAAAGCGGTCGGAGTGACTGCAAAATTTGGCGGCAGTATTACAGAATATGAAGGTGCACATAAAGTTCCGGGAAAAATCATCCCGCTGATCGCAATTCCGACAACAGCTGGTACAGGATCAGAAGTGACGGCATTCTCAGTTATTACAGACCACAGCAGAGATTATAAACTGACGGTATTCAGTTATGAATTACTCCCATCCTATGCAATTCTGGATCCGGAGCTTCTTACATCAGCACCGGCTTCTGTTGCAGCTGCCTGCGGAATTGATGCTTTTATCCACGCAGAAGAAGCCTACGTGTCCACCGCAGCATCTCCTTTCTCAGACGCTATGGCTGAGAAAGCAATGGAATTGATCGGAAAAAATATCCGACGCTTTGTCGCAAGAAGAACAGATATTGAGGCGGCAGAGGCAATGTTGACAGGTTCCCTTTTTGCCGGAATTGCTTTTTCCTTTGCGAGACTTGGAAATGTGCATGCAATGAGTCATCCGGTAAGTGCTTTTTTTGATGTACCGCATGGTGTGGCAAATGCAGTACTGCTTCCGGTGATCGCAGAGTATAATGCACTGGCAGATCACGGCAGATATCTGACGATTTATAATTATATCAGTCCGATTCCGGCATTTGAGGATGAGTTTGAACCACTGATGCTGGTAGACGCTATCCGTGAACTGAATGAAGATATCGGAATCCCGGAAAATCTGACAACAGCTATCAGACAGACGGCAAAGCGAAAAGATCCGGACAGAGAAGTTGCAGATGAAGAAATTGAAAGTAAAATTGATGCAATGGCCGATGATGCCATGAAGAGTGGAAATATTGCAGTCAATCCAAGAAGCTCAGGAAAACAGGATATTGTGGCATTGTATTACAAGGCGTTATAAAAAAGAATAACAGATTTATATCTTTGCCTTTTTTAGAAAATAAAGAATACAATTACAGATAAAATTATGCTATAATGCATGTATTATATAAAAGAGGTCACTAATCCGACCGAAAATCAGGATAATTACCATTTCGGCGGCATTGATAATGGAGGACAAGGATATGAAGAAAAGAAATCTTTTTGTAGCAATGCTCTGTAGTATGTGTCTGGCAGTAAGTACACCTGTTCCGGCTATGGCAGATGCATCTAAAGTGGTAACACTTGGTGCAGATCTTACTGATGCACAGAAAAATACAATGATGAATTACTTTAAGGCAGATGCCAGTCAGGTTCAGGTGATCACTGTAAATAACCAGGAGGAACATGACCTTCTTGGAAAATATATCCCAAGTGAACAGATTGGAACAAGAACCTTAAGCTGTGCTTATGTGAAACCAACACAGTCCGGTGGAATCAAGGTTCGTACAGCCAATCTTAACTACGTAACATGTAATATGATCGCTACAGCACTTTCCACAGCAGGAGTAACCAACTGTGAAGTCGTTGCAGCCTGCCCGTATGAAGTATCAGGAACAGGTGCTCTTACAGGTGTTATGAAAGCATATGAGTCTGCAAGCGGAGAACAGCTGGATTCTGCAAAGAAAGACCTCGCTGCAAAAGAAGTAGTTGTAACAGGTGATGTGGCAAAGCAGGTTGGTCAGGACAATGCCACAAATATCATCAATCAGGCGAAAATGCAGATTATTGGCGACAATGTTCAGAATGCAGATGAGATTTATAACATTGTAAATAATATTGCTGTACAGAATGGTATCTCCTTAAGCCAGGATGAACTTGATACGATCGTATCTCTGCTCCAGCAGATCGCACAGCAGAATTATGATATTCAGGAAATGAAAAAAACACTTGAGAATATTCAGCAGAATCTGGAACAGAGCAAGGCAGAAGAAGAAGGTCAGCCAACTCCTACTCCAATTGAAGACGATGTTGCAGATGAGGGAAGCGGTGAGGATGACATTACCGAGAATGTAGACAGTGGCGCCCTGGGAGATGATATCAAAGAAACATCTACAGAGAATCCTGGTCTTGCAGAGGAAACAGGCGCTGATACGAACAATACCGAAAGCAGTGACAGTTCTGAAGATTCCGGTTCTACAGGAATTCCGGATGCGACAGAGGACGGAACTATAGAGGGAAGTACCGAAGAAACACCGGAAGAGACTCCGGAAGAAAATCCGGACAGCAGTTCAGAGGATGGAAGTCAGGACGGAAACACAGACGGAATCCCTGATGCAACAGAGGATGGAAGTCAGGATGGAAATACAGAAGAAACTCCTGATACAGAAGAAAATGGAAGTACGGATGAGTCTGCTGATGGAACAGAAGAAAATGCAGAAACATCTGACGATACATTAAATACAGATACACTTACGGAAGATGGCAAAGGTAAATTCCAGCAGGCAGAGCAGTTCTGCAAAGGTGAATACGAAGGAGACCTTGGAGTTCTCCAGAGTGTTGTTCCGGATGTGACAGAACTTCCGGTAACACTGGATACAGAAATTGCATCCAAGCTCAGCAAAAAAGTTCTGGAAGCCTATATCAAGGTATTGAATGACGCTGGTGCTTCTTATGTACCGGCTGAAACAGATAAATATCTGTCAACAGAACTGAATGCGATGGATAAAGAGATGAAGACAGTATTCAGTATTGATAAAGATATTGCAGCAGATGATCTTCTGGTAAATGTTGAACCAGAAGTAAGACAGAAGCTGTATGATGATACTATGAAATTCTTTGCAAACCTTTATGGAGAGGCAACTACAGATGATACTGCAGAAGAAGCAGCAGAGGACACTGCCGGACAGGAAAATGCAGAAGCTTATTCTGAAGAAGGAAGCGGAGAAGAAACTTACTAAAACATAACAAAACGATAAAAAGGATGTCTCCTTGTGAGGCATCCTTTTTTAGATATGAAGATATGAAGAGAATGTGAAAAACTGGAAATCCGATCAGTTCTGTGATAAAATATAATGAGTTTTTTATAACTTTGAAAATCAGAAAAGGATGAACCGAAAGGGGAAAAAATATGAGTCTTGCAGTGGTAACACTGAAAAAAGGAGAAGGCCGCCTTTTGAAATCAGGCGGAATGTGGGTGTTTGATAATGAGATCAGCACGATTATGGGAAGCTTTGTGAACGGAGATATTGTATTGATCCATGATTTTGATGGTTATCCACTTGGACGTGGATTTATCAATACAAATTCCAAAATTACGGTCAGATTGCTCACAAGAGATGAAAACCAGAAAATAGATGAGAAATTTCTGGAGAAAAGAGTTCGTGATGCCTGGAATTACAGAAAGAAAGTAACAGATACTTCCAGCTGTCGTCTGATCTTTGGAGAGGCAGATTTTCTTCCGGGACTGGTTATAGATAAGTTTTCAGATGTTCTGGTAGTACAGTCTCTTGCACTTGGCATTGATCGCTGGAAAGAACTGATCATTGATCTTATGAAAAAAGTGCTGGCTGAAGATGGAATCAATATTCGTGGTGTATATGAGAGAAGTGATGCCAAGGTACGCAAACAGGAAGGAATGGAACTGTATAAAGGTTTTATCGGTCCGGAATTTCCAACGCTGGTTGAAATCGTGGAAAATGGCGTAAAATATCAGGTAGATGTCAAAGATGGACAGAAAACAGGATTTTTCCTGGATCAGAAATATAATCGTCTGGCAATACAGAGGCTGTGTAAGGATGCCAGAGTACTTGACTGCTTTACACATACAGGCTCTTTTGCCTTAAATGCCGGAATTGCTGGAGCAAAAGAAGTAACAGGAGTAGATGCGTCACAGCTGGCTGTTGACCAAGCGCAGGCAAATGCTGTATTAAATGGGCTGGATGGAACAGTTAAATTTATCTGTGAGGATGTTTTTGAACTTCTTCCCAAACTCGAAGAACAGGGGGAGAAATACGATGTGGTGATCCTTGATCCACCGGCATTTACAAAATCGCGCAGTTCCGTCAAGAATGCGGTGAAAGGATATCGCGAAATTAATCTCAGAGGTCTGAAACTTGTGAAGGATGGAGGATTCCTTGCGACATGCTCCTGTTCTCATTTTATGGAGTATGAGCTGTTTACCAAAACAATTGGTCAGGCAGCAAGAAGTGCACATAAGAGACTTCGTCAGGTTGAATACAGAACTCAGGCTCCGGATCACCCGATCCTCTGGGCATCGGATGAATCTTATTATCTGAAATTCTATATTTTTCAGGTATGTGACGAGAAGTAAAATCAAATAGTTTCAGAGGACAAGAAAGAAGGACTCAAATGAAAGACAAGTTTAATAAATTTATGCAGGGACGTTATGGCGTTGATTCTTTTGCACGTTTTACCATGGGAATAGCGCTGGCAGCTATTGTTATTTCAATCTTTTTTCCTGGTGGAAACAGGATCGGTGCATTGTTTGACACAATAGGACTTCTGCTTCTTCTTTATACATATTATCGTATGTTATCGAGAGATATTCAGAAGAGATATGCCGAAAATGATAAATATCTTGCTGTAACTGCAAAATTCAGACAGCGTTTCAACAGATCCAAAAGCATGATGGAACAGAGGAAGACGCATCATATTTATTCATGTCCGGGATGTGGACAGAAAATTCGTATTCCACGTGGAAAAGGAAAAATAGAAATCGAATGTCCGAAATGCCATACGAAATTTATTAAGAGAAGTTAGAGCAGAATGAATCGTACACAGTAAAATAGACAAAATGAGGTACAGATATGTTTGGTTATGTGGTAATGAATAAACCGGAAATTAAATTTAAAGATTTTGATATGTACCGTTCTTTTTACTGCGGTCTGTGTCGGGAATTAAGAGAACGTTACGGAATATCCGGTCAGATTACGCTGAGCTATGATATGACATTTGTGATCGTACTGCTCAGTGCACTGTATGAGCCTCCTACCAGAAAGGGAACTACCCGATGTATTGTGCATCCGGTACGGAAACAGCCGATACGGGGAAATGCCATAACAGAATACGGTGCAGATATGAATATTTTTCTGACCTATTATAAATGTAAGGATGACTGGAATGATGAACGGAAACTTTTAAGTCTGGCATACGGAAAGCTTCTGGAAAGCAAAGAGAAGAGAAGTGAGCAGCGTTGGAAGTCAAAAATAGATGTGATCGTCTCCTGTCTGAATGAACTCTCAGAGATGGAGAAGATAAATGAGACGGATGTAGATCGTGTTTCTGGCTGTTTTGGCAGAATTATGGAAGAAATCTTTGCGTACAGAGAAGATGTATGGGAACCGACTTTGCGTCGTATGGGATTTTATCTCGGTAAATTTATTTATCTGATGGATGCGTATGACGACGTGGAAGATGACATAAAAAAAGGAAATTACAATCCTTTTGCAAAAGATTATATAATAAAAGGGTTTGATGACAGGGTGAAAAACATGCTGTTGATGATGATGGCAGAAACCTGTCGGGAATTTGAAAAACTTCCTATTATAAAATATGCGGATATCCTGCGAAATATTTTGTATTCAGGGGTATGGTGCAGATTTGAACTTATATCAAAGAAGCGTAGGGAAGAACGGGAGAAAGAAGATGTTTGATCCATACAGTGTGCTGGGGATTTCGCGAGATGCATCAGATGAAGAAATAAAAAAAGCTTATCGTAAGCTGAGCCGTAAATATCATCCGGATGCCAATATCAATAATCCGAACAAAGCACAGGCAGAAGAAAAATTTAAAGAAGTGCAGCAGGCATATGAACAGATTATGAAAGAACGGGAATATGGCTCGTCCGGAAATTATGGTTCATATGGTGGCTTTGGAAATCAGTATCAGAATACTTATCAGGATGAAGAAGCAGTGCGCAGACAGGCTGCAGCAAATTATATTAACAGCAGACATTTCAGGGAAGCAATGAATGTGCTGTCGTCTCTGCAGCAGAAAAACGCTCAGTGGTATTATCTGTCAGCAATGGCAAATATGGGACTGGGAAACAATGTAAATGCATTAAATGATGCCCGGACAGCTGTAAATATGGAGCCGGACAACATGCAGTACAGGATGCTTCTTCAGAGAATGGAAGGTGGAGGTACCTGGTATCAGGAACAACAGAATCCGTTTGGAGGTATGCCGACAGATGGGAGCGATTATTGTATGAAGCTTTGTCTGGCAAATCTTGCATGTAATCTGTGCTGTCCGGGCAGCGGAATGTTTTGCTACTGATAGCAGTAATGTTTGAAAAGAAAAATCAGTTGTTTTTTTCAAAAAAAATTGACAATCGTTGCCTGTGATATTATCATAATGGATGTATTGCTATGCTAAAGTAATATAGTGGCAAAGAACCAGGCATTGGAGCCAAATAACAGGAGGAAATCACAATGAGTATTCGTATTGGTATTTTAGGATATGGTAACCTTGGAAGAGGTGTGGAATGTGCAATCAAGCACAATCCGGATATGGAGCTGGTTGCAGTATTTACACGTCGTGATCCGGCATCTGTAAAAATCCTTACAGATTCAGCAGCCGTTTATCATGTAGATGAAGCCGAAAAAATGAAAGACAAAATCGATGTTATGATTCTGTGCGGAGGAAGTGCAACAGATCTTCCGGTTCAGACACCGAAATATGCGCAGTGGTTTAATGTTGTAGACAGTTTTGATACACATGCCAGAGTTCCGGAACATTTTGCAAATGTAGACAAAGCAGCATCCGAGAGTGATCATGTGGGAATCATTTCTGTTGGCTGGGATCCTGGAATGTTCTCTCTTAACAGAATGTATGCAAATGCAATTCTTACAAATGGAAATGATTATACATTCTGGGGCAAAGGTGTAAGTCAGGGACATTCTGATGCAATCCGCAGAATTGACGGAGTAAAAGATGCCAAACAGTACACGATTCCGGTTGAAGCTGCACTTGAATCTGTTCGAAACGGCGAGAATCCGGAACTGACAACAAGACAGAAACATACCAGAGAATGTTTTGTAGTAGCAGAAGAAGGTGCTGATCTTGAACGTATTGAGAATGAGATCAAAACAATGCCGAATTATTTTTCAGATTATGATACAACCGTTCATTTTATTTCAGAAGAGGAACTGAAACGTGATCACAGTGGAATTCCACATGGTGGATTCGTGATTCGTACAGGAAAGACAGGATGGAATGATGAAAACAGTCATGTGATCGAATATAGTCTGAAACTGGATTCTAATCCGGAATTCACATCTTCTGTAATTATCGCCTATGCAAGAGCTGCTTATCGCATGAGTCAGGAAGGTCAGAAGGGATGCAAGACAGTATTTGATGTTGCACCGGCATATTTAAGTGCATTAGATGGAGCAGAACTCAGAAAACATCTTCTGTAATAAATGAAATGAAAATGTAAGATTTAAAAGGACAGAGCATTGCGCTTTGTCCTTTTTATGTACATTAAGAAGGATTTAGAAGGAGAAGTGAGTAGTTTTTTACTTTATTATTGACGACTTAACAAACTTGAGATATAATACCTACATAATATTGTAACAAAAATTTAAAAAATACGAATTAAATGTTAGTAGAAAGAGGTCAGACGTATGGGAAAGGTATGCAAAAAGTCTTGGATAGTTGCCATATTCTTAGGAGTGATGCTTTTTGCAGCAGGCTTTGCATTTCAGGCTACTACAGTAGATGCACAGGCTGCCACAACAGGATTCCGGACAGTAAAGGGAAAAACATACTATTATAAAGATGGAAAGAAATACAAAGGCTGGCTGACACTGGGAAATAAGAAATATTTTCTGAATACCAGAAGCGGTGTACTGCTGAAGGGCTGGAAGAAAAGTGGCAAAAATTTCAGGCGGTACTTCGACAGTAAAACAGGTGTTATGTATGTCGGAATGAAGAAGGTAAGTGGTAAGTATTATTATTTTGACCGAAAAACAGGATATGCCAAAAGTGGTTTTGTAAAATCATCAACGGGTACGGTTGTTCGTTATTTTCAGCCATCTGATTATACTATGGCAAAAGGCTGGATGACGAATGAAAAAGGAGATAAATGGTATTTTGCCAGCAATGGTAAAATGTATATGGGATTGAAGAAGGTCGGAAAGTATTATTACTATTTCGATCCGAGTACAGGAGCTGCGCAGGGTGGCTTTGTGACAACAGACGGGGAAACGCGTTTCTTTAACAGAAAATATAAGTGGATGGCTACCGGCTGGAAAAAATCCGGCAAAGGTGAACGAAGATATTTTGCAAGTAACGGTGTAATGGCAAAAGGCCTGCAAAAGGTTGGAAGTGCTACATATTATTTTAATACAAAAACAGGAGTTGCCACAGGCGGATGGGTAACAATCGGCGATAAAAAGTATTATTTTGATCCGGATACCTTAAAGATGGTTGCAGGAACGAACAAAACCATAGATGGTTATATATATACGTTTAATTCTGCCGGTGTTATGACGAGCAAAAGACCAGTTTCATCGAATTCAGCGGTTGATACGACATATTTTGCAAATGATCCGAAACCGGTTGCACAGACAGGAACCAAAACAATTAAGAATTATCTTGCGGGAGCATTAAAACCAGTAGGTCAGGCACTCTATGTATGGGGTGGCGGATGGAATGACTCTACCAGAACGGGAGTCAGTCCGACCTGGCAGAAGTGGTATCTCAGCCAGACAAGCAGTTATGATTATAATGATTATCGTGATCTGAGCGTGGGAAATCGTGCAAAAGGGCTTGACTGCTCAGGATTTGTCGGTTGGGCAACTTATCAGACAATGAGAGTAGATTCTACAGTTGTCTCAGGTGACATCGGAGATCTCTATAAAGGAAGAGGCTGGGGAAGGGTTCTGACCCAGTCCAATATCACAAGCAGCTCATATGGTGGTAAAGACGTAGTTTATCCGGGAGATATTGGTTTTGATGATTATCATACGTGGATGATTCTCGGACAGTGTTCTGATAAGAGTGCAGTTATCGTACATTCCACACCACAGGCAGGATGCCAGATAGCAGGAACGTGCACTCCTTCCGGGGATTATGACAGCCAGGCAATTGCTCTGGCCAGAAAATATATGTCCAGATATGCAGGATACAGTAAATATGAGTATCATACGTCCTGTGGAAATTACATTCGACGTGGAAATTATCTGAGATGGAATACCAATACGTTATCAGATCCGGATAATTTCAGAAATAAAACAGCAAATGTAATTTTGAAAGAATTATTTGGATTTTAAATAAGAATAAGATATTACGGAGAAGTTTCTAAATACAGGAACTTCTCCTTTGTTTTGCAGAGTTTTTAATAAATGTTACAAAATATTAAACTTTTTATCGATTTACTCTTGCAATCAAAAGAACCTTGTGTTAATATGTATAAGAACTTAAGAAAGATATTTCATAAATGTTACAAAATAGAGTTAAAATGATTATGAGGTGAGAAACATGAAAAAAAGAATTGTTTGCCTGACGTTAGCATTAATGATGACTTCTGCACAGGTTGTCAGCGTAAGCGCATCAAGAGAAGACGAACTGAGAGAGGAGCAGGCAGCTACAAGCGCACAGCTTGATGCTACATATGCACAGATCGATCAGCTTTATTCAGCTAAGCAGCAGCTGCAGGAAGAAATTAATACACTGGACGCAAATCTTGTGAATGTCATGGTTTCCATTCAGACCCTGGAAGGGGATATCAGTAATAAAGAAGCAGACATTCAGCAGACACAGGAAGATTTGCAGAAGGCTCAGAACGCGAAAGATAAACAGTATGAAGCAATGAAACAGCGTATTCAGTATCTGTACGAAAAAGGTGGAAACGAAGCATGGTTCCAGATGATGATGAGTGCAGATAATCTTTCTGAACTTCTTACAAAAGCTGAGTACACTCAGAAAATGTATGATTATGACAGACAGAGCCTTGAGAAATATGCGAATACAATTACACAGGTAACAAATCTTGGAAATCAGTATCAGCAGGAAAAAGCTGAACTGGAAGGTATGAAGCAGGAATATGAATCTGAATCTGTAAATCTTCAGAATCAGATCGATACAAAAAAAGCAAATTCTGCTGACTGTGACAATGAAATTGCATATGCACAGGAAATGGCAAATGAATATGCGAACCTGATCCAGGAACAGCAGGCTGAGATCGAACAGCTTGAAGCAGAACGTATTGCAGCTGAAGAAGAGGCAAGACGTCAGGCTGAGGCAGAAGCAGCCGCTGCGGCAGCTGCTGCAGAGCAGGAAGACCAGACAGTATACGATGAAGATGGTAATGAAGTGGATGCTGATGAAGCAGCAGAAAACGGAGATACCGTATATGATGAAGAAGGCAACGAAATTGATCCAAGCGAATCAACATCAGACAGCAGTGATGATGTAGAATACGATGAGTATGGAAACGTTATCGACAGTGATAATACAGTTGATCCGGATTCCGTAAGTACATCCAGCAGTTCATCCAGTGGTTCAGGATCTTCAATTGTAGATTATGCAACACAGTTTGTTGGTAATCCATATGTATGGGGTGGAACAAGCCTTACAGGTGGAGCTGACTGTTCCGGATTCACACAGAGTGTATATGCGCAGTTTGGCTATAGCCTTCCAAGAACATCTTATGAGCAGCAGAACTGGGGAACAGAAGTTTCTTATGCAGATGCACAGCCAGGAGATCTGATCTGCTATGGCGGACATGTTGCAATCTATATGGGTAATGGACAGATTGTACATGCATCTAACTCCAGAGATGGTATCAAGATCAGTAATGATGCTACTTACAGAACAATTCTGTCAGTAAGAAGACCTTCATAAACAGAACTATAGAAGCAGTTCCTTCGGGAGCTGCTTTTTTTCTTGACTTTCTGCTGATAAAGTATTACAATGAGCCAAAGCGCAACGGAGCACTTCATAGTTTCGTGCGCCTTTTTTTATTTTTACGTCAGGAGGAAACGAAAATGAGAAAGAGTAAAATGTGGAGAATGATAACGGTTGCTGCCGTAGCTGCATCGATGACATGTGGTGTTCTGGGTGTTCAGAGCGTAAGTGCGGATGATAAGAAAACTCTGAAAGTTGCTATGGAGTGCGGCTATGCACCATATAACTGGACGCAGCCGGATGATTCCAATGGAGCAGTGCAGATTTCTGGAAGTTCCGATTATGCATATGGATATGACGTTATGATGGCAAAGAAAATTGCGGATGAACTTGGTTATGAATTAGAAATCGTAAAGCTTGACTGGGATTCACTCGTACCGGCAGTACAGTCCGGTCAGGTTGACTGTGTTATTGCAGGACAGTCTATTACAAAAGAACGTCAGCAGATGGTTGATTTTACAGACCCATATTATTATGCATCTATCATTACGCTGGTTAAGAATGATGGAGATTACAAGGATGCAGCAAGTGTAGAGGATCTTAAAGGGGCTACCGTGACATCACAGCAGAATACAATCTGGTATGATTCCTGTCTGCCTCAGATTCCTGATGCGGATATCCTTCCGGCACAGGAAAGTGCACCGGCAATGCTGGTAGCTCTTGAATCTGGCAAATGTGATGCAGTTGTTACTGATATGCCTACAGGAAAGGCTGCATGCGTGGCATATCCGGATTTCAAACTGCTTGATTTCAGTGGAACAGACGGAGCATTTGAAGTATCAGATGAAGATATCAATATTGGTATCTCTGTACAGAAGGGCAATGATGAACTTAAGGATGCGATCAATGGCGTACTCAAAGATATGACAGAAGATGATTATAATAAAATGATGGATGAGGCTATTTCCGTACAGCCGCTTTCAGAGTCATAAAGGAGGAGCGAAATGCTGCCTGAGAGTTTTGGAGGAAGAATCATATATCTTCTTCAGCAATATGGTCCTTCTTTTCTGAAGGGAGCCGGTGTCAGCATGTGGCTGGCACTGGTAGGAACACTTTTTGGATGTATCATTGGTTTTCTGGTTGGTATCGTGCAGACGATCCCGGTAGACAGAAACGATTCTACAGCCAAAAAAGTAATTATCAAAGTTGTCAAATTTATTATGGCCTGCTATGTGGAGTTCTTTCGAGGGACTCCAATGATGGCCCAGGCGATGTTTATCTATTTTGGAAGTGCATATCTGTTTAATATTAATATGTCCATGTGGTTTGCGGCAATCTTCATTGTTTCGATCAATACAGGGGCATATATGGCCGAAACAGTTCGAGGCGGTATTCTTTCCATTGATCCGGGACAGACAGAAGGCGCCAAAGCAATTGGTATGACACATGTTCAGACGATGATAAATGTAATACTTCCGCAGGCACTGCGAAATATCATGCCGCAGATAGGCAATAACCTGATCATCAATATCAAAGATACCTGTGTACTTTCTATTATCGGTACAGTTGAACTTTTTTACACGACCAAGGGTGTTGCAGGAGCTCTGTATACATATTTTGAGTCCTTTACAATTGC
>NZ_CAKROJ010000045.1 GCF_934372025.1 uncultured Blautia sp. | reverse complement strand
TATTCGAGAAAAAACATTCTATTTTTCAGCTTCTGTGATATAATGGTTTATCATAAAAATTCGATGAATAAAACGAGGTAAAGCAAATGAAGAAAAAAACGCTTGTGCCTCTTGTCGTCTTTTTACTGGGCATATGCCTTGTTGGTTTGACTCTATATAAAACAGACACCCACGAAAAAGAACAGAAGCGCATAACAGCACAATTAAATGCATCAACCTACGGTGATCGTATAAAGAATGAAATTATAAACGGAATTGAAATTACAGATATTCTGAAGCAGATCCTGATCAGTGAAAAAGGAGATTTCAATCAGTTTGACACGATTGCAGAAAATATTATGTCTGATTCTATTGAAAGCATACAACTTGCACCAGATGGCATTGTGACAGACATATATCCCGCTGAGGGAAATGAGGCCGGTAAGATCGACCTGCTTCATGATAAGGAGCGCAGAAAAATTTCCTGTTACGCAAGAGACAATCATACAATCATTACACAAGGTCCTTTTGAGTTGAAACAGGGCGGCTGTGGAATTGCGGTCCGCAATCCAGTCTATCTGAAAGATAAAAACGAAGAAGAATATTTCTGGGGATTTACCATAGTTATCCTGCGTGTTCCCGATATTTTTTCTGACGCAATACATGCACTTTCGGATTTCGGCTATGAATACAGTCTCTCAAAAACTGATGCACCCTGGAGTGACAATTATACTGTCGTTTATCGATCCGATGGGAAATTAACTCATCCTGTTTCTTATGATTTCACGATAGGTGAAGAAAACTGGAAATTCGAGATAACTCCTGATAATGGATGGAGAAATACCACACTTTTTGTTGCAGTTACCGGAATATTTACGTCTATTATCTTACTTTTATCAGTACTTACCCGGGTATGGCTGGTATCAAAAGAAAACAAAAACAAATTTCAGATACTGGCGCATACGGATTCTCTTACCGGTATCTACAACCGCTATGGATTTGATGAAGCAACTGAAAAGATGATCGATAAAAATCCGAAAGCACATTATGTAGCCGCACTCCTTGATATCGATGATTTTAAATTTATTAATGATATCTATGGGCATGACTACGGAGACAGAGCATTAAAGAATCTGGCAGACAGCATGAAGGCTTTTTTCCCACCTGATACATTACTTGGAAGGAATGGCGGTGACGAGTTCTGCGTTCTTCTGCCAGATTATACCTTTGAAAATGCCGAAGAACAGTTGCGGCAATTCACTCAGCTTCCAAAGTCATTCTCTTACAGAGGAAAAGAATATCCCTTTTATATTTCTCTTGGATATGCGGAATATCCAACATTTGCATCCAACCATTCACAGCTCATGCGCTGTGCAGATGCGGCTCTTTATGAAATAAAACTTCACGGAAAAAATGGATGTATGGCTTACAGAAGAGGACTTCAATCAGGCACCCGCAAACAACTGGGCTTCGCACTCAAAGATATCTCTGAACACCTTCCAGGTGCATTTATCATATACAAAGCAGACAAAGACGATGATGAACTCTTTTATGCAAATCACGAGTTCCTTCATATGGCTGGATATAAAACTGTGGATGAACTCTTCAGACGCACAAAAAAGAGCTTTCGCAACCTGATTCGGAAGGATGAACAGCAGGAAATAGAGTCCAGTATCTGGGAACAGATTGATGGAGGCAATGAGAATGACTATATTCATTTTCATCTCCAAAAAGCTGACGGATCTTATCTTTCTGTCCTTGATCACGGAAGAATCGTCGAGAGCCAGCAATATGGCAGAGTATTTTATGTATCGTTTGTGGACTGGGAGGACATACATATTCATTACAGTGATAAATTTTCATGATAAACAACTGATGATGCAAGATACTGTACTGACACTTCACTGGCAAGCTCTCCCTTCGCATTTACCACCCGAAAACACGGAATATGTTCCGGATCTGGGTTCTTGTGGAGAGCTTTCTGTCCCACTTACAGTTCTGATCTGTACTCTTCTCTTTCATAAAAAAGAATCCGTTGTATAGAGACCGATAATCTTACAACAGCTGTCGCAATGGACGAATGAGAAGTCTAAGTACACTGTAATAGATTTTTTTCTGTCGATTTAATATCTTTTTCTTATACTTCGCGCCTTCAGTCTCATGACCATTTGCAAGCACTTCCTTGCTCTTTTCCATATAGTCTGACTCTGTGGCGCGAATTTGCTGATTCAGCTTCTCACTGTCAATTACCAGCATCAGTTCTGTATCCAGATAAGTGCTTCGCATATCCAGATTATAAGATCCTACTACTGACAGTCTTTCATCAATCAGCACAGCTTTTGTATGCACCGGATATTCATTCATCAGTTCGTAAACATCCGCTCCTGTTTTCAGAATTTTCTTTTTCTGGTTGAGGTAATCAGTACATCCCCATGGATTAGAACCTTTTTCCACTGCATTCAGCACAATCTGCAGCTTTGCATGGTCTGAAATTTGCTGCAGCACATCATACATATAGCCATTACAGATCACATACGGAGTCTGTATGATCACATGATCTGCATTGTTGGAAAGATACTGTATTGTCTGCAAAACCTGTGGTTTTTTCCGACTGGCATGAACTCCATTATCGACCAGTGTGATTTTATTCACTTCAATCGTATCTTTTTCCCAGTCACTGTAGGTTTCTATATCCTTATACTTTTTCAAAAGAGAGGCATAGACTTCTTTCAGATGTGCATTGGATTCCGCGTATTTTGAATGCTTTTTTTCCTTTCTTTTACTTACACACTTATCATTCCAGACTTCATAAAAATAATCCTCCAGCTGCTGCAGAGATTCTGCGCTTCCATTCGATGTATCATAAACCAGAATATCTCTGTCTTCATTGATTCCCTTTGTATGATCTCCAAGAAAGATATCGTTGCTGTTTCGTCCTCCAAGCAGGTACATTTTCTCATCAATGATCAGATATTTGTCGTGCATACGATAGTTCACTTTGAACAGATTGGCTGGTGTTACCGGATTATAAACTCCTACTTCCACATTCTCACTGGATGCGAGGGTCTGAAAATCACTGCTGTTAGCCAAGAAAAGCTGTTGGTAAATTCCATCGATCAGCAACCGGATTTTTACGCCTTTTGATGCGGCATGATTCAGAGCAGCCAGAAGTTTTGTGCCATTTTCATCTGCACGCAGATCAAAAGTAGAGAGCACAATATTTTTCTTTGCTGTACCGATCATCCGAAGCCGCCACAAAAGTGCCTCTTCATTATCATCAATACAGCAGATTCTTTCTGTTCCTGCAATTTCTGCAGTAAATTCTGTTCTGCTCAGTTGTTCCGCATAATTTTTGTCTGGTTTCTTGCAAAAAAGAGGTATAAGTATATTTGCCGTCACCACTACCAGCAGAAAACAACAAAATACGAGTCCTGTTCTTTTTAAAATTTGTTTCATAAAATATCTTTATTTGTATTATTTTGCTCAGATAGCAAGAAGATTCTTGATTGCTTCCATATATACGAGCACTGCTTCTTCCATACCGGATACAAGAATAAATTCATCTGCACCATGAATGCGATAATCGATTCCCGGCATCTCTGGTCCGAATGCAATAATATTCTTAAGAGATTTTGCATAAGTTCCACCACCGATAACCATCGGTTTATTCTCTGTATCACCCGTGACATCCACATAAGCCTTATATAAAGCATTTACAAGCGGGGATTCTTTTGGGAAGAATAATGGAGCTCCAATTGACAGGATCTCAATTCGTCCGTTATTATCTTCCAGTTTGCCTTCGCACATCTTACGAAGATCATCTGCATTTAATGTAACAGGTACACGAATATCAATCGTGCAGGAAATCACACCGTCCTCTGTTTTAACAATACCATTACACAGAGTCAGTTCACCATACTCATCAGTAAATTTCAGACCTAATCCGGAACCATCACATGATGTACCGATATGTTCATTATAGAATTTGACAAAATCATCCTCAAAACCTGCTTTTGCAAGGCATTCGAACGTAACACCAGCCGCACTCACACCAAGATTCGGTGTGCTCGCATGTGCCGGAACACCTTTTGCATAAATACTGATCTCACCATTTTCTTCCGTCAGTTTATATTCCTGAAGTTTTGTTTCTGCCAGCGCGGCTTCAAGTTTTTCTTTCAGCCCTTCTTCTGCCGGAATGACTGTATTACAGGTATCACATACCGCATTGAAAACGAATCCGCCATTCATGGAAATAATCTTTGTATTTTTGGAATATGCCATCATTCCCATCTGGCCTTTTTCTCCGTGAATACATGGGAAGCTGGCATCCGGCGTAAATCCACAGGATACTTCTTCTGCAACTTTATTATAGTGTTCCATACATTTAGAACCGGTTTCCTCGTTACAGCCCATGATCAGACGAACTCTTTTATTAAGTTTTACACCAGAATCACGAAGCAGCTTCATTGCATACAAAGCCTCCAGAATTGGTCCCTTGTCGTCTGTAGTACCACGTCCATAAACATGGTCTCCCTCTCTCGTAAGCTTAAATGGATCATACGTCCAGTCACCACCAACCGGTACAATGTCAAGATGTCCGGCAATGCCTACGATATCTTCACCTTCCCCCATTTCAGCATAGCCACAGTAATTATCCAGATTTACTGTCTTAAATCCAAGTTCTTCTGCAATCTTAAGTGCTTCATCAAGAGCTTTAGCCGGACCTTCTCCAAATGGCATTCCTTCTGCCGGTGTTCCAAGCTGTGAATCAATTGCCACCAGTCTTTCCAGATTTGACAGTATTTCATCCGTTAATCCATGAATTTCTTCTTTTATACTCATCGTAATTCCCTCCAGATTTTATTTTGTTCTTTATTTCCCAATATACACCATTTTCCTTTATATCACAAGTAAATCCAGCTGTTCAAATACCATATCTGTATACAGCTGTTTGATTTCATGACGGTTCCGTCCTGCAACGTCCGCATGCATCTCAAATGTATTTATTTCATTCTTTATCCGAATGCAGAAATATACCACTCCCTGCACACTGTCGGCATTGTTCGGATCAACATTTCCTGTAGTTCCGGTTATTCCAACGGCAATATCGGTATGCAGTTTTTCCTGTACTGTTGCTGCCATTGCTTCAGCACATTCCCGGGAATATACACCATATTTCTGGATTATTTTTTCATCAACGCCTGTCAGAATCTTAGTTTCATTCAGATAAGTAACGTATCCTCCCGGAAAAATTGCAGATGCCCCTTCTGTATCTGTGATCGCAGAAGCAATCATGCCCGATGTGCAGCTTTCCATTGTAGAAATCGTAGTATGCGTGTTGATCAATTTTTTTATAATATGTTCTTTATCTATCGTCTTCATTTTCTCTGTCTCCCGATCTCTTTTTTCTACTATTGTACCAGTTTCTTTTTCTCGGTTAATATTTGCGGATACTGACATAATAACTGCTTACCAGCAAAATCACAGCTCCTGTCCATGCTGCGATCTCTGCATAAAAAATCCCGTTCTGCCCGATCAGACGCGGCAACAGAAGTGCCACACCTACTCTGACAAAAAACTCCACAATTCCACTCAGCATCGGAATCATTGTATTTCCAAGCCCCTGAAGGGCAGAACGATACACATACAGGAAATAGAGAATACACAGACAGGACGCCATGACAGAAAGATAATGCCACGCAATTGCAAGCACCTGCCCTGCCTGTTCCGGATCACCGGAGATAAACATTGATAATAATATTTTTCCGAAAAGGAACATAAGTATACTGATAACTGCCGATGTAAAAAAGGCCAGCACTGTACTTGCACGAACTCCTTTTTTGATTCGTCTGATCTCACCTGCACCAAGATTCTGTCCAACATAAGAAACAATTGCATAGCCATAAGAAATAGCTGCCATTTCAAGCACTCCATACAGCTTGTTTGTTGCAGTAAATCCGGCCACAAACAAAAAGCCATACCCGTTGATCACAAACTGGACTGCAAGACCTCCAACTGAAATAATCACATCCTGAAACAGGATTGGTGCTCCAAGAGCAAACAATTTTCGATTCAGTCCCGGTATTTTTGCAAAATCCTCTCTGCATGTATGTACAATTTCGATTTTACGCACTACAAGGAAGCAATAGAATGCAGAAAAAGTCTGTGCGATCACAGTTGCCAGTGCCGCTCCTGCCACTCCCCAGTGCAGAACAGCAACAAAAAGAATATCCAGAATTACATTGATGAATGAAGCAATGATCATCGCGATCAACGGTGTTCTGCTGTTTCCAAGCGCCCGCAGTACAGATGCCAGAATATTATAAGCAGCCACGATCGGAATTCCACAGAAAACAATTCGCAGATATATCAGAGACATACCTATAATATTATCCGGAGTATTCAGGAAAACAAGAATCCATCTTGCAGTAAGCTGGCTGACGATCAAAAGTAGTATTGCAGTCACCGCCGTGAGCAAATAACTGTGTGCCACTGTCTTTTTCAGAGCATCCCATTTTTTTGCTCCATAATGCTGGGAGATCAGAATCGAAAATCCCTGCGTGATACCGGTAGACACACCAAGTACCATCCACATGATCCACTCAACCGCACCAAGTGCTGCAAGTGCCTGAACGCCTGCGATCTGTCCAACTACAATGGTATCAACCATTGTATATAGCTGCTGAAAAATATTCCCCAGCATCAACGGTACTGCAAAAAACAGGATCAGTTTTGCCGGAGAACCTTTCGTCATATCACGAACCTGTGCTGACATAACACCCTCCATTGTTTGTTATTTTATATTTTTTTCTGATAAAATTGCTGAAAATCTTCCGGTAAAGAAGCCTCCAGAATAATTTTATTTTTGGTAAACGGCTGATAAAAGCTGACTTTCCATGCATGAAGCGCCGCGCGATTTATTGAATATAATTCTTTTTTATCTAATGATCTGTTATACAGTGAATCTCCAAGCAATGGATGTCCAATCGACAGCATGTGCACCCGAATCTGATGTGTACGTCCTGTATCCAGTTTCAGATTTACAACAGACCATTCATCGGTACTGTCAAGCACTCGATAATGTGTTACAGCATGAAGATATCCCACATTGTCCATAGAATTTTCGCAAACACTCTGCCCCATTGCTGACATATTGATGTTTTTTATTGCTTCCATCCTAAGAGGATGGTTCCCCGTTTTTCGTATTGGACAGTCTATCGTATGCCAGTCACTGTTCTGATCAATTGGAAGTTTTCCTTCTGTTATTGCAAGATACTGTTTCTCCAGCAGCCCCTTTGCCCGTTGTTCCTGTAATCTCTGCGCAGCCACCTGATTTTTTGCAAACAGAACAATTCCGGATGTTTCTTTATCCAGGCGACCTACCGGCCTCACACAGACCGAAAGACCTTTTAGCCTGAAATACGCACTCACATGGTTCGACAAACTGTCACTATAATGCATCCCGGATGGATGTGTCAGAATTCCTGCCTGTTTATTTACCACCAGGACATCCTCATCCTCATAAATGATATCCAGCTTAACTGCTTTCTCATTAAAAGTCAATTGTACTGACTCAAGATCTTCTGTTTCCAGACACACACGAATTTCATCCCCTTCAGAAATCTTTTCGGTTACCCGGCACTGTGTTTTATTTTTGCAGATTCCGTCTGGCCGAAATTTTGCACGACTGATCTGTTTCTTTGTAAGACCCATATTCTTACGAAGAATTTTTTCAACTGTCATGCCCTGCATCGAATGATCTGCTTTTAAATTAAGATATTTTTCCATAAACTACCTCGTTTTACTATCGCAGTATCCCTGTCTTTTCAGGTATTTCTACATTTCGATATGAATGAAGAATTCTTTCCAGTTCATAGATTGCCGGTGTAAGAAATTTATTTTTATGATAAACCAGTTTAAACTTCCGGTTCCATTCCCCGTTTTCATTTCGGAAGACACGAATACTCCCATGTCTGATTTCATGATACATTAATCTCAGAGACATTACGGAAAGTACTTTATCATAAAGCACTGCATTCAGCAATGTACGCGGACTGTTTGCTTCCCATGCTGTCTGGTAAGAAATCTGATGTCTGGCTGCATAGTCTTCAAACAGCTGACGCGTTCCGCTTCCCGGCTCCCGCATGGCAAATGCCTGCTGATCAAGATCCTGCACATACAGTATTTTTTTCGAATATAATGGATGTTCTTTTCCCACTGCAAGAACCAGACAATCCTCTACAATTGGAATCACTGTTAAGTCCTGAGAAAGAATTTCGCCTTCAACAATTCCCACATCAAGTTCTGAACGCAGCAGTTTTCTCTCAATCTCTCTTGTATTATTTACATATGATGAAACCCTTACTTCCGGACAGGCTCTCTGAAGCTCCGGAATTAAAAACGGTGTCAGACAGGTTCCAACTGTGATCGTCGAACCCAGTTTTAAAGTCGAAGACTGTCCCTGGTTTAACATCAGTTCCTCTGTTTCTTCAAACTGATGAACCAATTCTCTCGCTCTAGGAAGTAAAAGAGTTCCTCTCTCCGTCAGATAAAGCTTTTTACCAAGACGCTCAAACAGCAGACCATTATAATGTTTTTCAAGTTCACGAATTGCCTGACTTACGGTCGGCTGAGAAATATATAAATGTGACGCAGCTGCGCTCATAGAACCAAAATCTGCAACCGCAACAAAAATATTCAGATGTCGAATCGTCATCTGCGTAAAATCCTCCTGCGAAATCAATATATAGGTATTACCTATTGTTTTTATAAAATAATATCATTTTTCAAATATATACTCAAGTGGTATATTATCTCTAGTAAATAAAGTGATAGGAGCATTTATATGTCAGCATTAACAATCAGTAACGAAGATGAAAAGCGAGTAAAGGGAATGGGATTTCTGAACAATCGCGGAACTGATCTTTTTTCCGCACGGGTTCTTACAACAAATGGTAAGGTCACTGCAGCTCAGCACCGCTGTATGGCTGATGCCGCAGAAAAGTTTGGTGACGGAACCTTACTGTATACAACCAGACTTTCTGTTGAGATTCCGGGAATTCCTTTTGAAAAAATTGAAGAATTTCAGCAGTTTATTGCAAAAGAAGGATTAGTGACCGGTGGTACCGGGGCAAAGGTTCGTCCTGTAGTTTCCTGCAAGGGAACAACATGCCAGTATGGTCTTCTGGATTCCTATGCGCTTTCTGAAGAAATCTACAAACGCTTTTATGAAGGATATCGTGATGTAGCACTTCCTCATAAATTTAAAATAGCTGTAGGCGGCTGTCCGAACAACTGTGTAAAACCAAACCTGAATGATATTGGAATTATTGGCCAGAGAGTTCCTGAGGCAGATACTAACCTTTGCAGGGGATGTAAAAAATGCGCAATTGAAGCAGCTTGTCCAAATGGAGCAGCAAAAGTTATTGATGGTAAGCTTCATATTAATGAATCTGACTGTAAACACTGCGGACGTTGTGTTGGCAAATGTCCGTTCCACACAATTGAATCCGGAGCTTATGGGTATAAGATTTATATCGGAGGTCGTTGGGGCAAAAAAATCTCACATGGACAGGCTCTGAGCAAAATCTTCACTTCAAAGGAAGAAGCTCTTGATGTTATCGAAAGAGCAATTCTTTTCTTTAAAGATCATGGTCTTAAAGGTGAACGATTTGCTGAGACAATTGAGCGAATTGGGTTTGAAAATGTAGAAAAAGAGCTGATTCAGTAATGATCAGCTCTAAACACTATTGCTTTTTTCTATATGCTGTTGCTCATTTCACGATATTCCTTCGGAGTCACTCCGTAATGTTTTCTGAACTGTCGATTAAAATTAGAGAGATTGGCAAATCCTGCATCCTGTGAAATACTCAGTATCTTATCATCACTGTTCTTTAACGCTTCTGCTGCCATCGCCAGTCTTCTTTCATTCACATAAGCTATCAGACTTAACCCTGTCATTTTTTTAAACCAGCGCATAAAATGGCTGTCACTCCATCCACAATATTTTGCCATTTTACTAATGGTAAGATTTTCAGTGATATTTTTTTCAATCATTTGCAGAACCGATTTCAGTCGTTCACGATCCGGTGAGGCCACCTCTTTTACAGATGGATATTTTTTTATCAGAAGAAAGAGCATCTGAAACAAAGAAGCTTTTACCCCCAGTTCATATCCCTTTTCTCTGAATTCACACAAGTTTTCCATTTGGGTCAGACATTGTTTCAGAGCTATATATTCTTCCTCCCGTTCTTCTACGCGGATTGGCGGAAGGAGTTTTCCCGCTGCAAGAGGAACCAGAAATTCACCGGCGCATAGATCTGCAACTCCTAATCCAAGAAAATCTATCTCAAAAATAATATTTTCATATTCCATAGAAAAGCCGCTCAGTTTGTGCAATGCATGAAGCGTTCCCGGCGGAACCACAAAAATATCTCCCTGCTTTGCCTGAAACAAAGCAGTCTCCAGCTGAATCTCTCCTTTTCCTTTTTTTATATATATTACTTCCATGTCTTTATGCCAGTGCAGCGAAACCGATGGAAAATCCAACGGAATCGTACATGGATAAATATTAAATGGAAAGAGTTTACTTCCATGCTGTTTTTTTTCCTGATATTTCTGATTTTGATCTTTTTCCATGCTGTATTTTTCCTCTCTATGATAGGATTGTATCACTATTTGCAAGGTTTTTACAAGAAACGACAAGTGATATGTGGTATAAATATAACTGTAACATAGTACAAGATGTTTTCTTACAACCAATAATCTTTTATCTATGTATATGAAAGGAGTGGCTCACATGAGCGAAACCATGACAAATAAACTTAATCAACTTTGTAACAAAGATATCAAAACAGCTTCCAGTGAAGAACTTTATCACGCACTCCTGAAACTTGTTGATGAAAAAAGCAAACAGCAGGTTCAGAGCGTAAACGGAAGAAAGCTTTATTATATTTCAGCAGAATTTCTTATCGGAAAGCTGCTGTCCAACAACCTTATCAACCTTGGACTTTACGATGATGTAAAAGAAACTCTGGCTGCTGCCGGAAAATCTCTGGCAGATATCGAAGAGCAGGAACCGGAACCAAGTCTTGGAAATGGTGGTCTCGGACGACTGGCAGCCTGCTTCCTTGACAGCCTTGCTACCCTGAACCTTCCTGGTGACGGTGTTGGACTCCGTTATCACTGTGGTCTCTTTCGCCAGAATTTCAAGAATAATATTCAGAATGAGACTCCTGATTTCTGGCTGACAGATGCCTGTGCAGCTCATGCTACAGACACCGTATTCCCTGTATCTCTGGCAGGAAAGGAATATTCTGCAAGACTTTATAAGCTTCCTGTTACCGGATATGAAGGAAGAACCAACACTCTGAATCTTTTTGATCTGGACACTGTTGATGAATCCGTGATCGGTGAAGGAATTTCCTTTGACAAAAAAGATATTGCCAAAAACCTGACTCTGTTTCTCTATCCGGATGATTCTGACGAAGACGGACGTCTGCTCCGTATCTATCAGCAGTATTTCATGGTTTCCGCCGGTGCACAGCTCATTCTTTCTGAATGTGTCTCAAGAGGCTGCAATTATCATGATCTCGCTGACTATGCTGCGATCCAGATCAACGATACACACCCAAGCATGGTAATCCCGGAACTGATCCGCCTTCTTATGCTTCATGATATTGATTTTGCGGAAGCTGTACAGATTGTCACAGATACCTGTGCCTATACAAACCACACAATCCTCGCTGAGGCTCTGGAAAAATGGCCACGGCATTATCTGGAGGCCGTTGTTCCACAGCTTATACCGATTATTGAGAAACTGGATACTCTGGCAAAAAGCCGGACTGAAGATGCCTCTCTGGCAATCATTGACCAGAATCAGGTTGTTCATATGGCTCATATGGATATCCATTTCTCACATTCCACGAATGGTGTCGCTGCACTGCACACACAGATTCTTAAAGAAAGCGAACTGGCTGGATTTTACCATCTGTATCCTGAAAAATTTAATAATAAGACAAATGGAATCACATTCCGCCGCTGGCTTCTGAAATGCAACCCGGCTCTGACTTCTGAAATCGAACAGCTGATTGGCAATGGTTTCAAAAAGGATGCTTCCGAACTGAAAAAACTTCTGTCATATACAGATGATCAGAATGTTCTTCAGAAACTTTCTGAAATCAAAAAGCAGAACAAAGAAGCTCTTGCCGCATGGCTTGAACAGAAACAGGGTGTAAAGATCAATACCAATGCCATGTTTACAATTCAGTCCAAACGACTTCATGAATACAAACGTCAGCAATTAAATCTTCTCTTCCTGATTCATCAGTATCTGGAGATCAAAGCCGGACATACCCCTTCCGTTCCGCTGGTCAGCATCTTTGGTGCCAAAGCAGCTCCGGCCTATATTATTGCCAAAGACATCATTCATGGACTTCTCACCCTTTCTCAGGTGATTGAGAAAGATCCGGAGGTTTCCAAGTGGATGCAGCTTGTCTTTGTAGAAAACTACAATGTTTCAGCCGCTGAGATGATGATTCCGGCATGTGATCTTTCCGAACAGATCAGCCTTGCTTCCAAAGAGGCATCCGGAACCGGAAATATGAAATTCATGCTGAACGGTGCCCTGACTCTCGGAACTATGGACGGCGCAAACGTAGAAATTTCAGAAGCAGTCGGAAATGACAATATTTACATCTTTGGTCAGAGCAGCAAGCAGGTCATCCACCGTTATGCAGCCGGTGACTACTGTGCAAAAGACTGGTACGAAGCAGACCCGAATCTTCACCGTGCGATTGACTTCCTTACCGGCAGTGAAATGCTTTCCTTCGGTGATGAAGAACATCTGAAACGCCTTCAGAATGAACTTGTCAACAAAGACTGGTTCCAGACTCTTCCGGATTTCAATGCTTATGTAGTCCGCAAGCAGCAGGCAATGGCTGATTACGCTGCAGATCAGAAAAACTGGAGCCGCAGGACTCTGATCAATATCGCCGAAGCCGGATTCTTCTCTTCTGACAGAACCATTGCAGAATACAACAACGATATCTGGCATCTCGGAAAATAATTTTTTTCAAAAAACAGAGAGGAAATTGTTCAGACTTCCTCTCTGTTTTTTATTTTCCTGAATTTGAGTTTCGAATCTGCTGCGTCAGTTCCTCCCCACCTTCTTCATACCATTTTTCTACGAATTCATCAAAATAGCTGATTGGTTTTACACCCATAATGATCTGGATAAAACTGTCTTTTTCAAGCTGCAGCAGAGATTTTGGGACTTCCCCGTCAGTATCATCCAGATATCTGCTCTTCGTCGACCGGTAATTTCCATCCAGCAGCCTTCCCACTGCCACAAGCCTGGATTCATACGCTGCCCAGTCTTCTGGTGTATCTGATTCTCCGCAAATATATTTTTCTGCTGCATAATAGTATGATTTTGCAATCTCACTGAGAGTGTTTTCATTACGCCTTCCACTCATCACAGTCAGTATATCCTTTGTGATCTGAAAAGTTGCCTCATTGTAGTCAACATTTATAACCAGCGGCCTGGCTGTCGGTTCCACATTCAGTGCAAAATATTCATTTACCTCATCTGCATCCTCAGCAGTATATCTGCTGTAATCAAACAAAACACTTATGATCTTCATTACAATTTCCGGGTGTTCATATCCTTTGCGTACAACCACATATTTGCTGTCACGGAAAGAGGCATATACATTCTGCCAGTCTACTTCCTGCAGGTAATACGGCTTCCATTCTGCATCTTTGTCATTCTCGTAAGCATCCATCAACGGATTATTCGGTGTCCACCAGAGTCCGAAAAATGCTCCACATTTGCCATTCACCACCAGATCTCTCAGATTATTCTGTGCTCTGAGCGCGAAATTCTGATCCAGCACCCCACGCTCATACAGGTCATGCAGATAACTCAACGCCTCTTTGGTTTCTTCTGTCACAGATCCATAAACGATTTCTCCATTCTGATTGATCCATTTGCGAGGACTGGACCGGAACTTATCAAAAACAGGATCGACTGAATAGCTGGAACTGGTACTTCCTACCAGATCTGTATCACAGGCAAGCCCTACCGGCTCCTCTCCCTCTGACGTTCCCATCCGATTCTGTACAAATGCCTCCACAATATCAAAAGCATCTTCCAGCGTCTCTGGCTCTTCAAGCCCCAACTCGTCTATCCAGTCTTTGCGGAGCCACATCAGCCGCGGTCCATGGTCCGTAACTGTTTCCGGAATTGCCATCAGCTTTCCGTCAAACTTAACAGACTCCAGAAGACCACTTCCATAGCTCTCAAACATTTCTTTGATCCGTTTTGAAGTACAGTTCTGATATGCCTCCGTCAGATCCTCAACCAGATCATTTTCCACCAGTTCTTTAAGCATTTCCCTGTCTGAGATTACCAGAACATCCGGCAAAGTCTGATCCTTTATCAGAATATTTACAAATTCATCATAACGGTCTTCTCTTTCCATATACTCATTTTCATTTTGAATATTCAGTATTTTTTTCAGATAACGGGTATAGGCATTATCTTCATAAGTATTTCCATCAGGAAGATTGGAATTATTTGCGCCACTCATCTGCCCCAATGTATAAGTCACAAGCTCAGGATATGCCCCATAAGGGGTCTGTGCGGCACTTTCCCAGTCTCCGGCTCTCGCATTTTCTTCTGCTGTGGCAGATTTCTGTTCTGCAGGATTATTTTTTACCTGTGGGTTGCTCATACCGCATCCGGTCAGACTTATC
This sequence comes from uncultured Blautia sp., assembly GCF_934372025.1. Classification (GTDB taxonomy): domain Bacteria; phylum Bacillota; class Clostridia; order Lachnospirales; family Lachnospiraceae; genus Blautia_A. The sequence continues at coordinate 4,375 of NZ_CAKROJ010000045.1, read as the reverse complement.
ATGCATCCCAGAATCACAGGAATTTTCCATTTATTCTTCATACATTTTTGTCTCCTTCGGGAATCTCATTATAACATTCGTACCTTCTCCCGGTGCACTGAAGATCTGTATTCCATATGCCTCGCCATAGAGCAGGCGAATACGGTCATTGACATTTTTAAGTCCATATCCCTTCGCCTGATATGTAACGAGCTTCTCTGCCTTCTTCTGTTCCATTCCTTTTCCGTTATCACAGACAATGATTTCTACATCATCACCATGTTCTTTAAATGAAAGAGAGATTTTTTTGTCCCCCTCTTCTTTTTCATCAATTCCATGCTCTATTGCATTTTCTACAACAGGCTGAAGAAGAAGTTTCGGCATTTTTTCATTTTTGATTCCCGGATCTATCTCCCATTCTACTGTAAAATTATGATCGTGCATGGTGAGCTGAATCTCCAGGTACGCTTCCATATTCTTGATACAGGTTTCAACTGTGACCATATCTTCACCCTTACTAAGTGCTGTTCTGTAAAAAGTTGAAAGTGCAAGTGTTACTTTACTGATATCCATCTGTCCACCGCGTATTGCCATCCAGTTCATCATAGAAAGTGTGTTATACAGAAAATGAGGATTAATCTGAGCCTGCAGTGCCTTCAATTCATATTCTTTTAATGCAATTTTATTAACATAAACTTCATCAATCAGACGATTGATCTCATCCATCATCCTCCGGAAACTGTTGATCAGAATACCCACTTCATCTTCTGAATCACTGCTGACCGTAACCTCTCTGCTTCCATGATTCACCTGATCCATATTTCTGGTTAGTTCTTCGATCTTTCTGGTAAAAATTCTGGAAAAAGCCAGTCCTAATGCCAAAATGATCACACAGCAGAGCGCCATCAGCGGAATTTCTTCCAGCATCAGTCTCTGAACAGAACCTGAAATTGCTCTCTGGCTTTTATACAGATAAAAAGACCAGTCATTTTCTTCACTTTCTGCCATTACATAAGCACATTTTTGTGATATTTTTTCGAGCGCATCATCCCTGTCACCTGTTTCTTCCGGCTCAATATCCTCTATTTCATTTCGATTATAAAGAATCCTGCCCGTTTCATCCGTGACCATTCCTCCACTTTCTTCCGTAAGAATATTCGCCAACGGCTGGAACATTTTATTGTAATCCAGAACAATGCAGATTGCCGCATCCGGTGTCTGCCCGTTGTAAATCTTACGGACTGCAGCCACTTCTTTTTGATCACGGTTCACCATCCACTGAATCCTTATATCATCCTGAAGTTCGCTGCTCCACCATTCCTCCTGCATTTTTGCAAGCGGAACCAGTGTATATTCATGCTCTACCTGAATACTCTCTGCAAACAGCTGAATCCGTTTGATAGCATCATGGTAAGATTTTGGCACAGATAAAAGAGGATCTGCGATCTCCGTATATTTCTCATAAGCAGTATAATTATCAATATTCTTTTCTTTGATGATTTCTGTAATATCCGGCGAATAAGTAAGATAATTCAAAAGACTGCTGTAAACGGCCGTCTGACTGTCAATGCTGTCCTTCGTCTGCTCAATGATCGACTGCATATCTTCCATGTCACTGCTCCGAACCATCGTACTTTGTCTGCTGTGACTGTAAAGGGCAATAACAGTCATTGGCACCAGACCAGTCACAACCAGAAGAATCGTCAGTTTATGCCGGTATTTCATATTTTTAATCCATTTATGAATTTTGTTCATCCTCAGTTGTTCCTTTCCTGTAGGATTCCGGACTGCTTCCGTAATAATCCCTGAAACTCCGGCAGAAATAAGAAACATTTACAAATCCTACTTTTTCACTGACCTGGGCTACCTTCATATTTGTACTGCACAAAAGTTCTTTTGCCTTTTCCATACGAAATACACGAATATAACGATTAAGATTCATTCCAGTTTCTTTTTTGAAGATAAAACTTAAATATCCGGAAGATAAATATACTTTTTCGGCCAGCATTTCCAGATTCAGATCTTCTTCATAATGCTGATAAATATAATTTTTTACAGCAGTTACCTCATTTCTGGAGTTGTTCATCGAACGTTCCAGAAACAGCTCATACTCTTTAATGTTTTCTTCTGTTACACTTAAAATTTCCTTTATATTTCCGCAGTTATAAAGACGTTCGATTTCTTGCTCCAGTTTACGTTCTCCCGAAAATTGATTTTCCTGAAAAAGCTCCTGAATCACATTTGAAAATACAAATTTGATATACATGGCAGAATACTGCGTATTATCATGGTATTTTTCTTTAAGACATTCAAAATGTTTCTTGAGCTGTTCCATATCTTTGCGTGTGATATCCTCAGAAATTGCCTGCATAATCTGAGAATCCTGTATTTCTCCTACTGACAGGCCGAGCGTGTCATCTTCATTTGTAAAAATATGTTTATCCGGATGATAGAATTTTTCTTCCATCTGCTGCTCCAGCTGCTCCAGGATCGACGGCAGACTTTCGCAGCCTTCAAACTTTCTGCTTACGGCAAGATAAAACCGTTCCATATATTCTCTTTTAAGGAAATTGTAGATATGGCTTGCCACAAGCTGATAATCACAGTAAACATCATAAAAGAAAATAAGTGACTGCCTTCCATTCAGATTCAGATAGAAAATTTTTCTCCGAAGCTCTTGCTGCAATGCCTGGTCAAAATTTTCTTCGGCTGTGTCAAAGAAAGACAGTTCTGATTCAATCAAGATTGCACAATGCCAGCTGTTCCAATTAGTCAGATCAATATGCTCCCCGGCCTTTTCCAGAATTTCCTTCTTGCCCGAATACAGATAACTCTGAAGGAAATATTGCTGAAGAAAGCTTTTCTCTTTACTTTCACGACTTTTTTTCTTAATACGACTGGCAATTTTCTCTTCTGCAAGCTGAATCACCTTATGAAAGTCCTCCGGGTTTACCGGTTTAAGAATATATTCCGTAACACCGTAATGGATTGCTTCCTGCGCAAAAGCAAAATCACTGAAGCCACTGAATATAATGATCTGAATATCCGGATATTCCTCTTTTGTCTTTTTTGCAAGTTCCAGTCCTGTCATATGTGGCATCTTTATATCTGTAAGAAGAAGCTGAATATCCTCTGTATGCAGAATCTGAAGTGCCTGTTTGCCATTAGATGCCTCAAAAACCCTGTGTTCCTCTGTTTCTCTGGAAATCAGATATTTCAATCCCTCTCGTTCTATTTTTTCATCATCCACAATCAAAACACTGATCATTTCCCCTACCCCCTTTTTGGTTTCCATGTTTATTTTAGCACAAAATCCCCGGAAAGAATATCTTCCCGGAGATTTGTAATTTTATATGTGCTATTGATTTTCTATCAGCCTTTAACGGCACCTGCTACAACACCTTCGATAATGTGCTTCTGACATACCAGATATACAATGATGATTGGAATGATATCGATCATAATACTTGCCATCATCGGTCCCATCTGTACATGTCCGAAACTGCCTCGGAAATACTGCACTGCCATCGGAATAGTTTTGTATTTTTTAATATCAAGAACCAGTGTTGGCAGAAGATAATCGTTCCATACCCACATCAGCTCCAGAATTGCTGTGGAAATGATCGTTGGTTTTAATATCGGAATCAGCACCTTAAAGTATACCTGCAAAGGACTGCATCCATCAATGAGAGCTGCTTCTTCAATCTCAAGCGGAATACCTTTTACAAATCCTGTAAACATAAACACTGCCAGACCTGCACCAAATCCAAGATAGATAATGCAGATGTTGTATGGGTTATTCAGACGTAAGGTATCTGCTGTTTTTGCCAGTGTAAACATTACCATCTGGAACGGAACTACCATACTGAATACACAGAGATAGTAAAAAATCTTTGACAGTTTTCCGTTAACACGAACAATATACCATGCTGCCATTGAACAGCATAACATGATCAGTACTACAGACATTACAGAAATTACCAGACTGTACCAGAAAGATTTCAGGAAATCCATCTGTGTAACACTCGCTACAAAGTTTGCAACACCATTCCATGTCTCACTTGTAGGAAAGCTGAACACACCGGAAGTTGTGATTGCAGCTTCTTTTTTCAGTGAGTTGATCAGGATCAGAAAGATCGGATACATCCAGAGAATGCAGATCAGCGTCAGAATAATTGAAGCCACCGGATTTTTTTTCTTATTTTCCATTACTGCTGCACCTCCTTAGATGATGTTGCACGAAGCTGGATCAGTGCGATTATTACAACTAACAGGAAAAATACAACTGCCTTCGCCTGTCCGATACCCTTCCACTGGGCTCCACTTCTTGCATAGAATGTATCGTAAATATTCAGTGCCAGTAACTGTGACTGTTTTCCAGGATCACCACCGGTCA
>NZ_CAKROJ010000044.1 GCF_934372025.1 uncultured Blautia sp. | reverse complement strand
ACCTATAAACGCGAAAATCCGGGAGAAGGAGATAATTATTTTGTAGACGTATATCGTTTCATTATGGATGTGGATGACAAAGATCTGAAGCTTCAGACAGAGGAAACTGATGGCTATATGTTTGCAACTGCGGAACAGATCAAAGCCTTTGCAGAAGAGGATAAATTTCTCCATTATGAGAGTATCAAAAGAGTGTTTGAAATCTGAAAATTTTATGGTTCGGTATTTTATTTACACACAAATAGGCATTGCCATTTTCGGCTGAATCTCGTATAATGTGACATAGATAAGGACATATTATGGAGGCGTTTCAATGGGAAAAACTGTAACGATCTGTTTTACCAATAATAAAGGAGGCAGTGGGAAATCCACCACCTGTTCAAACCTGGGTGCGGCGATGGCGCGTGCCGGCAAAAAGGTACTTCTTGTAGACGGAGATATGCAGCTGAATCTGTCTCTGGCATTCTTCCCGGAAGACTGGGTGCTGGAGCATGCAGCAGGCGAGAAGAATCTTTATCATGCGATTGGAAAACAGGAAGATCTGACAGATTATATTGTACACACACCATATGAAAATCTGGATCTGATTCCGTCTTCTACACTGATGAGTTCAATTGAATATGAGCTTTTTACCAAGTGGCAGAGAGAGTTTATTCTACGAAAATGTCTTCAGAAGATCAAGGATTCAGAAGTATATGACTATATTCTGATCGATGCACCGCCGACGCTTGGTGGATGGGTGATGAATATACTTTGTGCTTCAGACAAAGTGATCATTCCTGTAGAAGCGAGTCCATGGGGAATGTTTGGTCTTGCAAATATGTTTGAATTTCTGAATGAAGTGAAGCAGATTTCACCGGAACTTGAGGTTTCAGGTATTGCTGTGACGAAGGTTGATACCCGTAAGAATTACTTCAAACAGACGATGGAAACACTGCATCAGCTGGAGAGTATTTATGTGTTTGAACATGTAATACGTGTGGACAGTTCGGTAGAATGGTCACAGGACAATAGTATTCCGGTGGTCGAATATAAGAAATCCAGCAGAAGTGCAAAAGAATATACAGAATTGGCAGAGGAGGTAATGAATCGTGTCAGTAGGTAAGGACAGCATCTTACGTGCAGCGAATGCAGATGCTAAAAAAACAGAGGTAAAAGCAGAGACAAAACCAGCAGAGGAAGTAAAAGAACCGGTAAAAGCAGAGGAAGTTCCGGCAGCTAAGAAGGCTCCTGCAAAGAGAACAGCAGCAAAGAAGACAACCACTGCAAAGAGAACAACAGCAGCAAAGAAACCGGCAGCTAAGAAAGCTCCTGCAAAGAAAGAAGTGAAGACTTCTGTTCTCACACCGCAGAATACAGAAGAACTTGAGGCTGCATTTGTAAAGGGTGCACAGCCTGAGAAAGCGGATGGCCCGGTTCATATCAAAGATGAACTTCCGATCTATCTTCTTTAATAAAAACAAAAAAACTGGTTGTACAGTTGAGCATTAAACTCGCTGTAGACCAGTTTTTTGTTATATATGATTATTTATATTATTTTGCGGAAGCTGCGATGTACTAGTTTTCTCTGAAGATGTGTCTGAAAATAAAGCGAACGATCGGGCCGGCATAGATCAGCTGCCAGAAGAACGCCATTGGGAAATTCATAGCTGTTGTCTGAAGCCATACAGAAACAAACTGATTTCCGGCATTTTTGAAAAGAATTGTGGCAGCCAGACTCATCAGTGGACACATGAATGCGACTGATGGTACAGAGATTGCGAGAATTTTGCTGAATGGATGGCTGCTTCTGAAATCTACCATACGTGCAGCACACATGAAAGCAAGTTTGGACACAATAAAGAAATCAAGAATAAAAGCAATTGGTCCCATGATCACAAGTTCATGAAATGCAGCGAGAAATACTTCATTAGACATCCCACCGATGTTAAGTGCGATGTTGTAACAGATCATGGCATAAACCATAAAAAATACCATAATGATTGTGAAAATTACTTCCTGAAATTTGTTTTTGGGCATAAAAAAATCCTCCTTGTTCTGATTAAAGATATACTACTGTTCACAGTTAATCTCATGAGCATGTGTTGTTCGTTAATCATTCAGGGGGAATGTGCGTTTCCAATTAGACCATATTCAATTTTTGCATGGATTATAATAGCACAGGATAAAAAGGATGTCAATTGTAAAAAAGTCTGCCCACAAATCGTGCCACATCTTGTGCTAAACAGAAAAAGGATTATATAATACATGTAGCGAGATGATTTGGCGTGTATGAAAAAGAAAAAGTACCCATATGTCTGTTGTTTCAGGACGATAGACATATGGGTATTTTTTATGTAACAAAAAATTACTGAAGAACAGACAGATCACTGCGGAGCTCTTTGATGATCTGATCAATCATTTCAACGGATTTTTCAGGAGAATAATAGCAGGAAGAAGTCATGTTCTCCAGATAATCGCGGAAAATATTGATCAGACGCGGTTCTTCAATATTCAGGACAATGATCTGTCCACTGTTGTTTCGGAAAATCATACTGCCTATGGTTCCGCGGATACAAAAATGCAGATTTTGAGGCAGGTGGTTAAATGGTGGCTGAAGCATGCGATAATCACCGGAAGCACAACAGTCTCGGACCCCATTAAGAACTTCAATACGCTGTACGGGGTTCAGTGGATGATAGAATATTTCAGGAATCTCAGCAGTGATCCCTGTCCGGGCAAACTGCATCAGTCCTTCCATCGTAGAATAGATACAGAACTGATGATTTTGAATTTTATTCATATTCATCTGAAAAGCATGCTCAGATAACTGAAGTGTTTTTTCTGCCTGAGGCAGATCGTGATTAAATATATCATAGAGAAGTCTGCCGGTAAAAAATGGTGTCAGACATGGCTCTGGCTGAATCCCGATCAGATCATTCTGATTATAGGATGAATCAAACAGGGTGTTGATAACATTCGTATGGCTTTCGGGAGTGACTGAAGCCGGTCTGAAAAATATACGGCACTGCTCCTGATAGGAACGATATTGATTCCAGAGCATCTGAATGATGTCTGGCGATCTGAAAAAGATCCCGTTCTGATAATCAGAATTGCAGAGAAGTGCTGCATCTGAGGTCAGAATCATGCATGGGAAAAGGTTAAAATTGTAATAATGTGACTGGATTCTATCATAATAATACCACAGAGAATAATCCAGACTGGCCATATAAAGGGGGAAAACCTCGCGCAGATATTTCAGATTGATAAGCTGATGATCTCTGGTAAAGGCCGGTTCGGTTCCAACACATATGATGTGATTGATTTTCAGTGTCCCGGATGCTTTCAGACTTGCAAGAAGACTGAACAGAAATTTATAATCCGGTTGAATAAATAAAGCAATTTCACCGATATCTTTGCCGGATTCGGCAAGTATCATCTGATGAACATAATGATTGATATGCTGTGGTGAGGTTAAAGAAATACAATCGGCCTGCTCTGACTCAGAAAGAGAATCCGAAGAAATACAGGTTGCAGTAAATTCAGCAGCCGGCTGTTCGGGAAACTGGCGTATGAAGCTTTCGACACTTTTGCGCGTGTAATAGGTTTCTTCTCCGACCTGTGCAATAGACCATCCTTCATGGAGGTACTGATATTCTGTCGGAGTCAGATTCATAAATTGAGAAATTTTATTGAGAACTTCAAGGGAGGGTGGATTTCGTTTTCCGCTGATGATCTTATACATGGTAGAACGGTCCAGGCTGCAGTATTTTGCCAGCGAGAAAACCTTGATATCTTTTTGGTTAATATAAAGGCTGAGTCTATCAGAAAAAACGGACATATAAAAACTCCTTGGAATTATTTTGTATCTGCGATCATATTTGAAATAAGATCATTCATCCCAGCCTTCGTAAAATCTGATATTTACGGAAATATTTCGTACGATATCACCATCTTCAAGTTCCAGATCATCTTCATCAGAAACAGGCGGCAGCTGACAGTCATCCTCATCAAGTTCCAGAGAAATCCAGTTATAAGCGGCTTCGTTGGCCTCTTCAATAGCTTCATCCAGAGTATCGCCCTCTCCGTAGCATTCTGCCAGATCCGGGAAATATCCTTTGTATGTGCCTTTTTCAGTTTTGCGGAAAACCGCAGGATAAATAAATTTCATAATCTATATACTCCTTTTGTAAAATGTTTCAAAAACAGTTGTAGTCTCTCTAGCTTCTTAGTATACCATATTATTTATAATTGTTAAAAGAAAAAAAGAAAACTGTTTGTAACTGTTCACAGCAACGTATTCCGGGTGGAAAAAGGAAAATGATTTTTATATAATAGTGAATAGAAGAAAAGACAGGACAGTTTCAGGTGTGGCTGTAATTATGAGTACAAAGGAGAAATGATGTGAGTATAAGACTGATTGCGAGCGATCTTGACGGAACGCTTCTGACAGATCGAAAAGAGTTATCGACAAAAACAAGAATGGTACTGGATCAGGCAGTGCAACAGGGAATACATATTGTGCCGGCAACTGGAAGATCTTTTTATTCAGTTCCGGAGATGATCAGAAATTATCCGGGCATTGAATACGTGATCACTGCCAATGGTGGTGCGGTTTATTCTGTGAGCCAGAATAAAAGAGTCTATCAGTGTCTTTTGCAAAAGGAAGCGGTAGAAGCTGCCATAGCGGTTCGAAAAAGGGAAAATATGATTCTGGAAGTAGTAATTGACGGGATACCGTATGCAGAAGAAAAATATGTGGAGGATCCGATTCGTTATCTTGCTACAGAGTATGGGGCGAAATATGTGAAGGCAACAAGAAAACCTGTGAAGGATATCTGTGGATTTGCCATGGAACATAGAGAAGAACTGGACAGTATTTCTTTTGTATGCCGCCACGAAGATAAGAAAAGACTCTATACATCACTGGATAAAGTAATCCCAAATATTTATGTGACTTCGTCTGTGCCGAACCTGATAGAAATCGGGCACAGGGATGCGGGAAAAGGAAAAACACTCAGATGGCTTCTGGACAGGTTGGGAATCTCGCCGGATGAGGCGATGGCATTTGGAGATGCGGACAATGATATCAGTATGCTGGATATGGTAAAATATGGCATTGCAATGGGAAATGGCACTGAAAATTGCAGAAAAGCGGCAGTTTATGTGACAGATACAAATGAAAAGGATGGAGTGGCAAAGGCCATTCAGCATTTTATAATCAATGACAAAAATATAAAATGTTTTTAATCCTATTGACAATAGAAAAAAAACGTGATATTTTATAGAAAATTCAATTTAACCAGTTAAACCGTTGAAGCAGAGATAAAAACAGTCATGCGCGCACAGAGAGTCCGGGAAGGTGAGAGCCGGGTGGAAATGCAAATTGTTAAATGGACCGCTGAGGGCACAGGGAAAAGCAGCAGCTTAGTATTCTGTGACGTGAGACATACGTCAGTTGTCGGGAATATGAAGGTATTCCGCAAAGTGCACGGGTCGTTCCGTGAATCAGGGTGGCACCGCGGGTGAAGTTTAACGCTCGTCCTTGACAGAAATAAGATTCTGTCATGGGCGGGCTTTTTGTTTTTGAGATGAAAAGTGTTTGAATCGTATCGTGACGGAACTGAAATTGACAGTCATAAGGAGGTAAGATCCATGTATCCTACGCTGGAAAACATCAGAGAAATTGCAACAAAAGGACGGTTTAAAAGAGTTCCTGTCTGCAGAGAAGTATATGCTGACAGATATACTCCGGTGGAGGTGATGAGAACTCTGAGAAAAGCAAGCAAACATTGTTATTTGCTTGAAAGTGCCAGTCAGACAGAGGTCTGGGGGCGTTATTCTTTTCTTGGATATGAGCCGACCATGGAGATTACCTGTACGGACGGACTTATGAAAATCCGTTGCACAGAAGGCAATGATCAGGGTGAGATCACAAAAAAGGTTGCACATCCGGGAGATACTTTAAGAGAAATCCTGAAAGAATATAAGAGTCCGGTGATGGAAGATATGCCCCCTTTTACTGGCGGACTGGTTGGATATTTTTCTTACGATTATATTAAATACAGCGAGCCAAAACTGAAACTTGGAGAGCATGAAGATCCTGATTTCAGAGATATGGATCTGATGCTTTTTGATCAGGTAATTGCGTTTGATCATTACAGACAGAAAGTCCTCCTGATCACAGGTGTAATGTTAGATGATCTGGAAAATTCTTATCAGAAAGCAGAGATAAAACTGCAGAAGATGGCAGAACTGATCCGCAATGGAGAGAAAGAAGAATTCCAGTCACTGAAGCTTGAGTCAGAGATCACACCACAGTTTCCAAAAACAAAATATTGTGAGATGGTGGAAAAGGCCAGACAGTATATTCATGAAGGAGATATCTTTCAGGTGGTGCTTTCCAACCCGATGAGAGCAAAAGCAGAGGGCAGTCTGTTTGATACTTACAGAGTGCTGAGAGCAACAAATCCATCACCGTACATGTTTTATTTTTCAAGTGATGATATTGAACTTGCCGGAGCTTCGCCGGAGACGCTGGTGAAACTGGAGAATCGAAAACTTACCACTTTTCCTCTGGCAGGGACCAGACCAAGAGGAAAAAACAAACAGGAAGACAGGGAATTGGAAGCCGGACTTCTGAAAGATGAAAAAGAGCTTGCAGAGCATAATATGCTGGTGGATCTTGGACGAAATGATATCGGAAGGATCAGTAAAATCGGTACGGTAGAAGTTGAAAAGTACATGAGTGTAGAACAGTTTTCACAGGTTATGCATATTGGCTCTACTGTCGCCGGAGAGATCAGAGAAGACAAGGATGCGATAGATGCAGTTGATTCTATTCTTCCTGCGGGAACACTTTCCGGAGCACCAAAGTTCCGTGCATGTCAGATCATTGAAGAACTGGAGCAGAGCAAACGAGGTATCTATGGAGGAGCTATCGGTTATCTTGATTTTGCAGGAAATTTGGATACCTGCATTGCAATCCGACTGGTATATAAGAAAAAAGGTGAAATCTGTATTCGTTCCGGAGCAGGTATCGTAGCGGACAGTGTTCCGGAAAAAGAATTCGAGGAGTGCTGCAACAAGGCAAAAGCAGTTGTTCTGGCAATCCAAAAAGCACAGGAGGGATTGGAATGATCGTACTGATTGATAACTATGACAGCTTTTCTTACAACGTATATCAGTTGATCGGATCTGTAGAACCAGATATAAAAGTTGTACGAAATGATGAATATACGGTTGAAGAAATTGAAAAAATGGGACCGGAAGCACTGATTATTTCACCGGGGCCGGGACGTCCTTCAGACGCAGGAATCTGCATTGAGGCGATCAGATATTTTGCAGGAAAGATTCCAATCCTCGGTATCTGTCTCGGACATCAGGCAATCTGTGAGGCTTTTGGCGGAAGAGTTTCTTATGCAAAAGAACTGATGCATGGAAAGAAAAAAACGATTTACACTGTTGGAAAAAGTAAGCTGTTTGACGGATTGGGGGACAGCTTTCAGGCAGCCAGATATCATTCTCTGGCCGCAGTAAGAGAGGAACTTCCGGATGTTCTGAGGATTACAGCAGAGTCAGATGACGGTGAGATCATGGCAGTAGAACACAGGGAATGTCCGATTTTCGGAGTTCAGTTTCATCCGGAATCCGTAATGACACCAGATGGAAAAGTAATGATTCAGAATTTTATAAATGTTGTAAGAGCATAGTCAGGGAGGTAATAAAATGATCAAAGAGGCAATCATTAAACTTTCAAAAAAAGAAGATTTATCATATCAGGAAGCAGAGACCGTCATGGATGAAATCATGAGCGGACAGGCAACACCGGTTCAGATGTCATCTTATCTGACTGCACTTTCTATGAAGGGTGAGACCATCGATGAGATCACTGCATCAGCAGCTGGAATGCGTGCTCACTGTATTAAATTACTGCATGATCTGGACGTTCTTGAAATCGTCGGAACTGGTGGCGATGGAGCAAATTCCTTCAATATTTCAACCACTTCATCACTTGTTATTGCAGCTGGTGGAGTGCCGGTGGCAAAGCATGGAAACCGTGCTGCATCATCCAAGAGTGGTGCCGCAGATGTACTTGAAGCACTTGGTGTAAATATCACGATTCCACCGGAAAAGAGTGCGGAGCTGCTCAAAAAAATTAATATCTGTTTCCTGTTTGCACAGAATTATCACATCGCAATGAAGTATGTGGCTCCGATCCGTAAGGAACTTGGAATTCGTACAGTGTTTAATATCCTGGGACCTTTAAGTAACCCGGCAGGAGCGAATATGGAACTTATGGGTGTGTTTGATCAGTCACTTGTTGAACCACTTGCACAGGTTATGGCAAAGCTTGGTGTGAACAGAGGAATGGTCGTTTTCGGACAGGATAAGCTGGATGAGATTTCAATGAGTGCGCCGACTTCAGTCTGCGAGATCAAGGACGGATGGTTCCAGTCTTATGAGATTACCCCAGAGCAGTTTGGATATACCAGATGCTCCAAAGAGGATCTTGTTGGTGGTACTCCTCAGGAAAATGCGGAAATTACACGGGCAATCCTTAAAGGAGAAGAGAAAGGACCGAAGAGACAGGCTGTCTGCCTCAATGCAGGTGCAGCGCTTTATATTGCAGGAAAAGCAGAAACGATGGAAGCTGGAGTCCGGATGGCAGAAGAGCTGATCGACAGCGGTGCAGCTCTGAGCAAGCTGAATGAATTTATTAAGATTTCCAATGAATAAGTGTTATAATGTGATGATAAGGGCTCTGGCTCAAATATCATATTATTGAAAAGGAAAATTAACATGAATATTTTAAATGAGATTGCTGAAAAAACAAGAGAACGGATTGAAAAAGAGAAAAATGAGGTTCCCAGAGGTGATCTGATTCGAGAAATACAGCAGAAAAAGGTACAGATGATCCTGAATCCACTGAACCAGACCGAGACAGCAAAAACACCGCACAGTTTTTATCAGGCACTTAAAAAGCCGGGAATGTCTTATATCTGTGAAGTGAAAAAGGCATCACCATCCAAAGGCGTGATTGCAGAGGAGTTTCCGTATCTGGAGATCGCAAAAGAATACAAAGAAGCCGGAGCATCCGCGATTTCCTGTCTGACAGAACCCTTTTATTTCCAGGGAGCTGATCAGTATTTGTGGGAAATCGCATCAGAAGTAGACATTCCAGTACTTCGAAAGGATTTTGTGATTAATGATTATATGATCCTGCAGGCTGCAGCATATGGAGCAGCAGCAATCCTTCTGATCTGTGCACTGCTGGATGACACACAGCTTCGTGAATACCGGGAGATGGCAGAAGATCTTGGAATGGATGCGTTAGTAGAAGCACATGATGCAGAAGAAGTGGAAAGAGCATTAAAGAGTGGTGCAAGGATTATCGGAGTCAACAACCGTGATCTGAAAACATTTGAGGTGGATATGGCAAACAGCATCAAGCTTCGTAAGCTTGCACCGGACAATGTTATCTTTGTATCTGAAAGCGGAATCCGTACAGCAGAAGACATCAAAAAACTTCATGACAATCAGATTGAAGCAGTCCTGATCGGTGAGACACTGATGCGAAGTCCGGACAAAAAAGCAGCACTTGAAAAATTAAATGGAGCACCGTTAAGTGAAGACTAAAATTAAAATATGCGGACTCAGACGCAGAGAAGATATTCTCGCGGTCAATGAAGCCAGACCGGATTATTGTGGATTTATCATAGAATTCCCCAAAAGTTTCAGGAGTGTGACAGCAGATAAAGTCAGAGAACTGGTAAAAGATCTTTCACCGGAGATTAAAGGAGTGGGTGTGTTTGTAAACGCACCTGTGGAGTTTGTTTCAGGTTTGATGAATGATGGGACACTTGCACTTGCACAGCTTCATGGACAGGAAGACGAGGCATACATCAGGGAATTAAAAAAACTTACAGATAAGCCGATCATAAAGGCTTTTTCAGTAAAAACAAGTGAAGATATAGAGAAAGCACTGCAGAGTCCGGCAGATTATATACTTCTGGATCAGGGCAGTGGAGGAACCGGAATGACATTTGACTGGTCGTTGATTCCAAAGATTGAAAGACCTTTTTTTCTTGCGGGAGGGATCGGAGCAGAGAATCTTGAACAGGCAATCCGGGAGATCAGACCATATGCTGTAGATTTAAGCAGCAGTGTGGAGACAGATAAGTGGAAAGATCCGGAGAAAATCCGGAACGTTGTGGATATTGTGAGAAAATATATGTAAATATAAACAGGATTGCAGGGAAACAGGGCAGTCTGAAGAAGAGCGTAGAGGAGGATACCAATGTCGAAGGGAAGATTTGGAATACATGGAGGACAGTATATTCCGGAGACACTGATGAATGCAGTGCTGGAATTGGAAGAGGCTTATAATCATTATAAGGATGATCCGGAATTTAACAGAGAATTGACAGAGCTGCTGAACAATTATGCAGGTCGTCCGTCACTTTTGTACTATGCAGAACATATGACAAAGGATCTTGGAGGCGCCAAAGTTTACCTGAAACGTGAGGATCTGAATCATACAGGAGCGCATAAGATCAATAATGTTCTGGGACAGGTTTTGCTTGCTAAAAAGATGGGCAAGACTCGTGTCATTGCAGAGACAGGAGCTGGACAGCATGGAGTTGCAACAGCAACAGCAGCAGCTCTTATGGGAATGGAATGCGAAATCTTTATGGGAAAAGAAGATACGGAACGTCAGGCATTAAATGTGTACAAAATGCGTCTTCTTGGAGCAAAAGTACATGCAGTTACATCCGGTACTGCAACGCTTAAAGATGCAGTTTCTGAGACAATGAGAGAGTGGACAAACCGTATTGCGGATACACATTATGTACTCGGTTCAGTTATGGGACCACATCCATTCCCAACAATTGTCCGTGATTTTCAGGCGGTCATCTCAAAAGAAATCAAAGAACAGATGCTGGAAAAAGAGGGAAAACTTCCGGATGCTGTACTTGCCTGTGTGGGCGGTGGATCCAATGCAATCGGAACTTTCTATAATTTCATCGAGGATGAAGGTGTTCGTCTGATCGGCTGTGAGGCAGCAGGACGAGGTGTTAACACTGCAGAGACTGCAGCAACAATTGCAACTGGAAAACTTGGTATTTTCCATGGAATGAAATCCTATTTCTGTCAGGATGAATATGGTCAGATTGCACCGGTTTATTCTATTTCTGCCGGCCTTGATTACCCTGGTGTCGGACCGGAACATGCACATCTTTATGATATCGGACGTGCAGAATATGTACCGGTAACAGATGATGAAGCTGTGGATGCATTTGAATATCTGTCTAAAATTGAAGGTATTATTCCTGCAATTGAAAGCGCACATGCAGTGGCATATGCAAGAAAAATTGTGCCGCAGATGAACAAAGACCAGATTGTAGTTATTACTATTTCAGGACGTGGAGACAAGGATTGTGCAGCGATTGCACGTTACAGAGGGGAGGATATCCATGAATAAGAGAATTACAGAAGCATTTGCAAAGGGAAAGGCATTTATTCCTTTTATTACCTGTGGAGATCCATCTCTGGATATTACTGAAAAAATCGTTTATGCAATGGAAGAAGCAGGTGCAGATCTGATTGAGCTTGGTATTCCGTTTTCGGATCCGACAGCAGAGGGACCGGTTATTCAGGCGGCAAATCTTCGTGCATTGTCCGGTGGCGTTACTACAGATAAAATTTTCGATATGGTGGAAAAAATTCGCAAAAACACATCGATTCCGATGGTGTTTATGACTTATGCAAATGTTGTTTTTTCTTATGGAATCGAACGTTTCTGTAAAAAAGCGGCAGAGGTTGGAATGGATGGAATGATTCTTCCGGATGTTCCGTTTGAAGAAAAAGAGGAGTTTTCATCTGTTGCGGATAAGTATGGTCTGGATCTGATTTCTCTGATCGCTCCGACTTCGCACGAGCGAATTTCTATGATCGCAAAAGAGGCGGAAGGTTTTGTTTATTGTGTATCTTCCCTTGGAGTTACCGGTATGAGAAGCCAGATCACGACGGATATTGGAGCTATGGTGGAACTGGTTAAGGCACAGAAAGAGATTCCGTGTGCGGTAGGATTTGGTATTTCCAATCCGGAACAGGCGAAGAAGATGGTGGAGCAGGCAGATGGAGTTATTGTGGGATCGGCAATTGTGAAGCTGTGTGAGGCGTATGGGGCGGAGTGCGTGCCGCATGTTGCCGAGTATGTGAAATCGATGAAGGATGCGATTAAATAAAGGATTCCCGGTGACGAGGGAATTAATAATAATTGAACTCCAGACAGAGTGTTTTATGAATCATCCTCTGGGTCTGTCTCAATTCAGAACTTCTAAGGTACCATGGCGTACAGAACTTTGCTAGGAACGATACAGAAAAATGCTGAACTCGCGTAAACGCTCAGACAGCAGCATTTTCTGTATCAACGCAAAAACCTGCACAACCAGGAACCTTCACGAAGTCCTTCAGGCGAGACAGTACCAGAGGATGATTTCAAAACTTCCTGGCTGGAGTTTTTTATGTAACAGGAAATTACTCCGTAATGTTCCTATTACATAAAACGCTCCGCGAGGATGCGACCAGATGCATGAGGAATATGTCTGCTGAAGCAGACTGCATCTGGCGCGCAAAGCGTAACAAGTCCCTTAAAGATTGAGGGATTTAGGCAGTTCGAAGCGGACTTGTCCGCTTTGTTCTTTTGATTCCATCGCACCGTACTTTATTTTGGGGAGTGTGGTGGATGATGGTGTTGGTCAGGACAGCGCGGAGCGTGTTTTTATTTAAAAGCGCTTGAAAAACCAGAGAACAAATGGTACTATAAAACAAAGCATATTTTCTATAAGTCTAAGGCATTTCTGCCGTCTTTTTTCTAAATTCATTTCAGAAATCCATGCTTTTAAATCCAATAATAAATAAAAGCAGGGGTTTGGGTGTAGCTGTTGATATTATTTGACATTCTTGGCTCCTGCAACAACAGGAGGTGTTGCCTATGGCAAAAAACAAGAAGTTACGTAAAGTTATAACAAAGAAAGAACGGATGACTAGAAGAACTCAGATGGTGAGTAGTATACCGACAGCCAACAGAAAGTATAAAGATACTGTATTCAGGATGCTGTTTTCGGATAAGAGGAATCTACTGGCTTTGTATAATGCAATCAACAGGACATCGTATGAAGACTCAGATGAGTTAGAAATTGTGACGCTTAGGGGCGCTGTTTATATGGGGATGAAGAATGATCTGGCATTTATTATTGATATGAATCTTTTCTTGTATGAACATCAGTCTACATATAATCCGAATATTCCGTTGAGAGATCTGTTTTATATATCAGCAGAATATCAGAAGCTGGTGAATAGTAAGTCATTGTACTCTTCATCTCTACAAAAAATTCCGGCACCCTATTTCATTGTATTTTATAATGGAACAGAGAAGGAAGAAGAGTATTGGGAGAATTCTTTATCTGAAGCATACGAAAACTTGACGGGAGAACCCAGACTGGAATTGAAAGTGATTACTTTGAACATCAACGAGGGTCATAATAAAGAACTGATGGATCAGTGTCAGATATTAAAGGAATATGCACAGTATGTAGCGAAAGTACGTAAATACACAAAGAAAATGGAACTGGATGTGGCTGTTGAACATGCGGTGGACGAATGCATCCGGGAAGGGGTTCTGGAAGAATTTCTTCGGGATAACAGAGCGGAGGTTATAGCGGTGAGTATATTCGAATATAACAAAGATGAAGAGGAAAAGAAGCTCCGTAAGGCAGAATATGAGGCAGGCTATGATTGTGGCTTTGATGTTGGAAAAGAAACTGAACGGAATGTTTTATTACAGAGAATGTTGAGAAACGAGAAATATTCAGATGCAGACATTGCAGAAGTGACTGATATGGCGGTTGAGAAAATAAGGAAAATCAGAGAAAAAAGTAAATAAAGGATTCCCGGTGACGAGGGAATTAATAATAATTGAACTCCAGACAGAGTGTTTTATGAATCATCCTCTGGGTCTGTCTCAATTCAGAACTTCTAAGGTACCATGGCGTACAGAACTTTGCTAGGAACGATACAGAAAAATGCTGAACTCGCGTAAACGCTCAGACAGCAGCATTTTCTGTATCAACGCAAAAACCTGCACAACCAGGAACCTTCACGAAGTCCTTCAGGCGAGACAGTACCAGAGGATGATTTCAAAACTTCCTGGCTGGAGTTTTTTATTTTGCTTCCATCGCACCGTACTTTATTTTGGATAAGGTGGTGTATGTCGGGGCAAACTAGGACAGCGCAGAGCGTGTTTGGGCGACTGGCGGCAAATAGGCGCATGCACGGAATAGAAAACGCAGCATTATTTAATGTCCCTGCACATGAGATACCTTCTTCCGTCATATGCCATTTAATTATAAACTACAGTTTTTTACCCTTGCTTGTAAAAGGAATATCTTCATGTTATGATATAAATCAATTGAAAATAGTTAATTTTGTTTGTATAAATGTCATCAAAAACGATTACAGGAAAGAGGTTATGACATGGAATTCCAGCATGAACTGGTGATCCCGGATGAGGGATTGCCGTTTAAATTTTTCTTATTTGAAGGGAGCCAGGGGAATTATGTGAGAGAAAAACACTGGCATACATCCATCGAAATCTTTGCCGTGATGGAAGGCTCTCTTACATTTTATTTAAATGATGAAAAACATCCGCTCAAAGCAGGGGAGCTGATGATCATTAACTCCAACGAAGTACATTCGATAGATTCCCCGGAGGAAAATCATACAGCAGTTCTTCAGATTCCACTGAAACAGTTTGAGGACTATTTCACCGCACATCGTTTTATCCGTTTTGCAGCAAATGAGCCGGAAACAGATCCAAAGCTCTGGCGTCTGGTTCGTGAAATGTATAAATTATATGGCAAACGAGGAGTCGGATACGAATTCAAGATCCGTTCCTTCTATTATGATGTGTTGTATCTGCTGGTAAATCACTACCGTCTTAAGGAGGCAGGAGAGCAGGAAGTACGCCACAGCCGTCGTCTGGATGCCCTTGCAAGAATTACTTCCTATATGAGAGAACATTATCAGGAAGAACTGAAACTGGCAGAGGTGGCAAATATGTTCGGCTACTCAGATGCATATTTATCCAGAATGTTTCAGAAATATGCAAATGTCAATTTTAAGACGTATCTGCAGGATATCCGCATGACCTATGCATACAGAGAACTTCTTCATTCAGATAAAACGATCAGCCAGATTGCGATGGATAACGGATTTAGCAGCAGCCGCGCGTTTACAAGAGAGTTTCAGAAACGCTATGGCATTTTGCCAAGTGAAGTTGAAAGAGAAAAATAAATAAAATCAATGAAAAACAGGCGGATTGAAACTGCCTGTTTTTTCTTAATTATTTATAAATGTATATACAAAAGAAAAAATAAAAAGTCAAAAAAGTGCACTAAAAAGGACAAAAAAACTGGCGAAATAAAATCTGTCTGATGCTATGATATATCCATCATGAAATTAAAGGAGGTAACTTCAGGTGAGGATTCAGAATGTAGCAGATGACGCGTTTCGTAGATATGGAAAAGTACTGGAGGGGTATGATTTTACGGAACTCCTGAAGGAAATGAAACATACTCCGGTGCCGGAGGATGTAACTTACGTTCCTTCCGTAGAAGAGATGGAAGCACTGCCGATTGCAAAAGAACTGCAGAATAAGGGATATGGCGGTTTACCGATCGAAATCGGATATTGCAACGGACATAACAAAAAATTAAATGGACTGGAATATCACCGCAGTTCTGAAATCAACGTTGCAGTGACAGATATGGTTTTACTGATCGGACATCAGCAGGACGTAGAAAAAGATTTTACATACGATACATCCAAAGTAGAAGCATTTCTTGTTCCGGCCGGAACGGCAGTCGAAGTATATGCAACAACACTTCATTATGCACCGTGTCATGTAAATGAGTCTGGTTTTCAATGTGTTGTTGTTCTTCCGAAAGGAACCAACACAGAACTGACTTTTGAGACAGCTTCAGAGGGCGAAGATAAGCTCCTTACAGCTAAGAACAAATGGCTGATCGGTCACGAAGAAGCAGCTATCGAAGGCGCATTCAACGGACTGAAAGGTGTAAATATTGAGATCGACTGATCCAAAAGTTGAAAAGCAAAACTAAAAACATTCTATATAATATGGAGGTAATTTTATCATGAACAATATGCCAGAAGTAAAAATTGGAATCGTTGCAGTCAGCCGTGACTGCTTCCCGGAATCACTTTCTGTAAACAGAAGAAAAGCTCTTGTAGAAGCTTACACAAAAAAATACGATGCAAAAGACATCTATGAATGTCCAGTCTGTATCGTAGAGAGTGAAATACATATGGTTCAGGCTCTTGAAGACATCAAAAAAGCAGGATGTAATGCACTTTGTGTATATCTTGGAAACTTCGGACCAGAAATCTCCGAAACACTTCTTGCAAAACATTTTGATGGACCGAAAATGTTCATCGCAGCAGCTGAAGAAACACAGGACAACCTCTGCCAGGGACGTGGAGATGCTTACTGTGGTATGCTGAATGCTAGCTACAACCTGCAGCTTCGTAATGTTAAAGCTTATATTCCGGAATATCCGGTTGGTGATGCAGAAGACTGCGCAGATATGATTCATGAATTCCTTCCGATCGCAAGAGCAGTTGAAGGACTCAGCAACCTCAAGATCATCAGCTTTGGACCACGTCCGACAAACTTCCTTGCTTGTAATGCACCGATCAAACAGCTTTACAATCTTGGTGTAGAAATCGAAGAAAACTCCGAACTGGATCTTTTTGAAGCATTCAACAAACATGAAGGTGATGAAAGAATTCCGGAAATCGTTAAAGAAATGGAAGCAGAGCTTGGTGAAGGAAACAAAAAACCGGAAATTCTTCCTAAACTTGCTCAGTATGAACTGACTCTGAAAGACTGGGTCAGAGATCACAGAGGATATCGCAAATATGTAACTCTGACAGGAAAATGCTGGCCGGCATTCCAGACACAGTTTGGATTCGTTCCTTGCTATGTAAACAGCCGTCTGACATCCCAGGGAATCCCGGTTTCCTGTGAAGTTGATATCTATGGTACATTAAGTGAGTTCATCGGACAGGTAGTAAGCAATGATATCGTTACACTTCTTGATATAAACAACTCCGTACCGAAGGATATGTACAAAGAATCCATTGAAGGAAAATATGATTACACTCTGAAAGATACATTCATGGGATTCCATTGTGGAAATACTGCTTCCAGCAAGCTTTCCTTCTGCGAAATGAAATATCAGATGATTATGGCAAGATCTCTTCCGGTAGAAGTTACAAACGGAACTCTGGAAGGAGACATCAAACCTGGAGATATCACATTCTATCGTCTGCAGAGTACAGCTGACAACAAGCTTCGTGCATACATCGCACACGGTGAAGTTCTTCCGGTTGCTACTCGTTCCTTTGGAGCAATTGGTGTATTTGCTATCCCGGAAATGGGACGTTTCTACCGTCACGTGCTGATCGAGGGAGGATATCCGCATCACGGTGCAGTAGCATTCGGACATTATGGAAAAGCTCTCTTCGAAGTATTCAAATACATCGGAGTTCCGGTTGAAGAAATCGGATACAATCAGCCGGCAGGCGTAAGATACCCAACAGAAAATCCTTGGGGTTAATCTTCGAATTCTGACAAAAATAAAATAAAACTAATACAGACATCCCGGGAGTTTTCCTGGGATGTCGTGGTAAGGAGGAAATATGTACTATATTGGCGTTGACCTTGGTACTTCCGCAGTAAAACTTCTTCTGATGGAAGAATCAGGAAAAATCTGTAATATCGTATCAAAAGAATATCCACTGTTTTTCCCTCATCCGGGCTGGTCAGAACAGAATCCGGAAGACTGGTTTACCCAGAGTGTTGAGGGAATGAAAGAACTGACAGAAGGAATCGACCGTTCTCAGGTTGCAGGAATTGGTTTTGGTGGACAGATGCATGGGCTGGTAACACTGGATGAAAATGATCAGGTGATCCGTCCTGCAATCCTCTGGAATGATGGACGTTCTCAGAAAGAAACAGAATATCTGAATAATGAGATTGGCAAAGACAAATTATCTCAGTATACTGCAAATATCGCTTTTGCCGGATTTACAGCTCCAAAGATTCTCTGGATGAAGAAAAATGAGCCTGAGAAATTTGCAAAGATCGCAAAGATCATGCTTCCGAAAGATTACCTTGCATACAGACTTTCAGGATCTTTCTGTACAGATGTATCTGATGCATCCGGTATGCTGCTTCTCGATGTAAAGAATCGCTGCTGGTCCAAAGAAATGATGGAAATCTGCGATGTCAAAGAGGAACAGCTTCCAAAACTTTATGAGAGCTGGGAAGTTGTCGGAACACTCAAAGAAGATGTTGCAAAAGAACTCGGATTCTCCGCAGATGTTAAAGTAGTGGCAGGTGCCGGAGACAATGCAGCAGCAGCTGTTGGAACAGGAACAGTTGGTGACGGACAGTGTAACATTTCACTTGGAACCTCTGGAACTATTTTTATTTCCAGCAAGAACTTTGGTGTTGACGAAAATAATGCACTTCATTCCTTCTGCCATGCAGACGGAAGCTATCATCTTATGGGATGTATGCTGAGCGCTGCTTCCTGTAATAAATGGTGGGCAGAAGAAATCCTTCAGACAAAAGATTTTGCTGCAGAGCAGGCTCCAATCCAGAAACTTGGAGAAAATAACGTATTCTTCCTTCCATACCTGATGGGAGAAAGATCACCACACAACAATCCTGATGCAAGAGGTGTATTTTTTGGAATGTCCATGGATACCACAAGAGCAGACATGACCCAGGCTGTTCTGGAAGGTGTTGCATTTGGACTTCGTGATTCTCTTGAAGTAGCAAGAAAGCTCGGAATCAAGATTGAACGTACCAAGATCTGCGGTGGTGGAGCAAAGAGCCCGCTGTGGAAGAAAATCATTGCAAACGTAATGAACCTCAAAGTCGACGTTCTCGAAGTAGAAGAAGGACCATCCATGGGTGGAGCAATGCTGGCTGCTGTTGGATGCGGAGCTTATCCGGATGTGGAGACGATCGGAAAGAAACTGGCACATGTGGTGGATACCGTAGAACCAGAAGAAGAACTTGTGGCGAAATACGAGGAACGTTATCAGAAGTTTAAGAAACTGTATCCGGCTCTGAAACCATTATTCTAGGAGATATCGGGGACTGTCCAAGTCCCATTGCGTATTGTGAAAAATACACAACTTTTATTTTGAATTCTTTATCATTTTGTAAAAAGAAAAGAAAAACTATGATAATTTATTGACAAACTTTATCATTTGTGCTACTATTGCTTCAACAAGTTAATGAGGTCTCTGATGACTGGCGGAGTAGTGGAAATCACCACATGGGAATCAGAGATTTGCAGAGCCGACCGTCTGGGCAGTATTTGAGAATATCTCAGATACTGCCTTTTTTAACCGATTATTCAGCGGATATCTGGTTAAAATGGTGGTGTGCCTACAATGAAAGGAGACAATTATGGGATTCAAAAGTGACATCGAAATCGCACAGGAGTGCACAATGGAGCCAATTACAAAGATTGCAGAAAAAGCAG
>NZ_CAKROJ010000043.1 GCF_934372025.1 uncultured Blautia sp. | reverse complement strand
CCTCCTTATGTTTCCATCGTCTGATGACGAATTTGATGTTTTTATTGAAATATAATTCTACAGCGGTTTTCAGCAAAACGATTCCATATACACGTCCCCTGAGCTGTACATTCCCCTGTAAAATGTTCCGATCCTCAAATAAAGGTGTTACTGAAATGCAGTTTTTGTGGAATGGAATTGTCATGCCGAGGATTGCAAGTGCGGCTCCTGTTACAGAGGGATCTGTGCTTCCAAATATAAGAGTTCCCTGTATTCTGGTAGGAAATACATGGCGAAGTAATTTGAAAAGTCTGTCTTTGACCAGAGAAAATGCAGCTCTGGTACGAGGATGATCCAGAAATCTTTTGAATGACTCTATTTTATCACAGAAGTTCTGGATTGTTAAAGCAAAATTTTCGACAGAGGAAGGAATGCGGCAGATTTTAGCCCATAATGCACGGAATTTGTTTTGTATGGAGCGGCACAGACTGCCGATCTTATAAAACAGAGTGCCAAGCTTTGATCTTACATATTCAAGATTCTCCTCTTCTGCTGCTTCATCGTGAGATTCCTGGTAACTGTCCTCTTCCAGATCAATATATGATTCTGAAACACTGTTTTCTTCTGGTTCATGATGTGGTTCATAGGAACTCTTTTCAGCCGGTTCATTGTAAGAGGCAGAAGCAATGTCTTCTTTTGTTGATTTTGTTTTAGTGTACGGTTCAGACGTACGACGGGAACGCAGTTTCCGGATTATTTTCATGACCGGAATCCCAAACAGACGGAATTCGGGCGTGGAAGTTCCGCGTGCATACTGCAATCTGAAAGAAACTCCGCCCAAAAGCCAGCTGATCCGCACTCTGGCAGAAATATCCCTGACAGAATCCGTTTCTTTGGAAGCTGTTGCCTGATATCTTACAGGACAAAACAAAAGAAGCAGCACTGTAAGAAGTATGAGTCCCAGAAGAATTCCCAGGAGTATTAATATGAATTTGAGCAATATCCATAGAATATGTAACATGTGTTCACCTGTTCTTCCAATATTCTTTTATATCAAGAGCTCCGGTCTCTTCATAGACAGTCTGTACCATATCTGTGATCAGTTCCATGGCCTCATCCCTGCCTTTGGCAATTCCTACGATCTCAGGACAGATGCGGGCAGCTGTTTCCTGAACCAGCGTCAGAGCAGGCAGTATTTCCAGAAGATTGTGCGGATTTTCTGACAGAGTGATCAGATAGATACCGGGTACAGGTTTTCCCTGCCTGAGTTTTAACCGGATCCCGGCGACATTTTTTACATTGCTTCCTTTGTAGTAATTTTTATGCCATTTCAGCATCCGTTTCACAGCTCCTTTGATCGTAAAACTTGTTACTGTTCACCCCGTTCACAGCAACGAAAACTTTACAATAATAATTATTTCCTGTTTTTCAGAATTTAAACAGGGCTGCGTAAAATACACAGCCCTGTTATGGATACATCTTCAGCAGAGATCAGACTCTGCGCTGTTTCCCCCAGAGTCCCTGACTCCGCATTTCCAGATATTCCTGATATGCCTTTTCTACAATCTGTTTCTCATTGGAGAAACGGAGAAGATGATAAATTTCATGGAACTTATAATAACCTGAATCTACAAAAAATTCTTCTCTCTGAGGTCTGCTATGATAATTATCAGCCGTCATCAGATACCAATGAACTTCTTTGGTAACGATATCTTCAGGTACTGTAAAATTATAATGGCTTTTGCCAATATATTTCACTACGGAAGCTCTGACTCCAGCTTCTTCATGCACCTCACGCAAAGCAGTCTGAATATGTGTTTCGCCCTGCTCTACGGTTCCCTTCGGCAACACCCAGCCTTCATAACGGTTCTTATAAGACTTATACAGTGCCAGTATTTTACCACGATAAATTACCACACCGCCACAGCTCGTTGCTTCTATCATTTTGCAATTTCCTCCTGTAATGCGTGTGAATTTCGTATCTTAAACTGCATATAGTATAACTCTTTTTTTGTTAACTGGCAACAACAACTTCAGTCTGTGATCAATCAGTGTTACTGTTCACTCCGTTCGCAGTACCTGTGAATAGTTACTAATCAGTCATAATAATAGGCATCAAACAGACTGGCAGCTATCGGGACTGCTGCTGCGCTTCCGGTGCCGCCGCCTTCTACGATAACGGCTACTACAAGATCCGGATCGTCAACATTGGAGTATCCGATAAACCAGGAATGACTGGATCCGTTTTCATCATATTCGGCAGAACCCGTCTTACCGGCTGCCGTATATCCACGTCCGTTCAGTGAGCTTGCAGTTCCGTTCTGAACAACGCCTTCCATCAGTTTGCCAAGTAATGCAGCTTCATTGCTGCTCATCAGGCGTCTGGCTTCAGTTGGTTCCGTCGTACTGATGGTATCGCCGCCTGTATTTGTGACTTTGTCTATGAGGTATGGTTTCATCAGAACACCGTCATTGGCAATGGCACTGGTGATCAGGGCCATATGCATAGGAGATACCAGAGTGTTTCCCTGCCCGATGGCAGTCTGCATGATCAGTGGAATTCCGGAACTGCCATTCAGTGTAAAGGAACTCTTACGATAAGAGGTCAATGGAAGTTTGCGGTTAAACAGAAGATCTTCACTTGTTTTAAGCAAAGCTGCTCCGCCAAGTTCCGTTCCGATTTCTGCAAAGGCACAGTTGCAGGAACTGGCAAATGCTGAATAAAAATCCTCAGTACCATGTACCTCTCCATTGTAACACTGGATCGTATGACCCTCTTTGGTGATGCTTCCCTGGCAGTCGAAGGAAAAACCATTGAAGCTGCCTTTGCTTCGGAAATAAGACAGTGCAGTGACAATTTTGAAAGTTGATCCCGGAGGGTACTGTCCCATAGTAGCTCTGTTCAGAAGGCTGCTGTTGGTTTCATCATTGATAAGGGTATTCCAGTCAGATGAAATTGTGTTGGGATCAAAATCCGGCTTGCTGACCATTGCCAGAATTTTGCCGGTAGATGGCTCCAGTGCCACGACGGCTCCTCTGCGGTCTCCAAGAGCATTGTATGCAGTTGTCTGCAAATCTGCACTTAAAGTGGACACAACAGTGTCACCGGTATTTTTGGTTCCCATGAATTCGTTACGGATCTGGTTGAGAAAGAATTCATGAGAAGATAAAAGCTGAAAGTTGGCTTCTGATTCGATTCCGCTCTTGCCATTAGAATCATATCCCACAACATGTGCAAAAATATTGCTGTATGGATAAGAACGCTCTTCTGTTCCATCCTCCGATACATTAGTCTGGGCAAGTATCTCGCCGTCAGATGAAACAATATTTCCACGGACGACACGGTCGGCAAAGGTGTCCTGACGTGTGTTGTATGGGCTGTTGATGAAATCGTCGCTTTTTATGGTATTAAAATAAACCAGGTAGCCGATCAGACCCATAAATATGACAATGAAAAAGAATGAGACTCCGGTATAGCCTTTGTTACGGCTGCGCCGCGTCCTAGATCTGACGCGTTCTGTCTGCTCGGTTGATGGCTTCTTCTGCCCGGATTCTCCGTATTGCTTCCTGTTTTCGTTTCTCAAATTCCTCGTCCTCGTCTTCTCTTAAAATATAAAGTCCCTGAATAATAGCCAGCATCAGAATTGTGCATAAAAGAGAGCTTCCGCCATAGCTTACAAGAGGAAGTGTTACACCTGTCATAGGAATGAACTTTGTGGCACCTCCGATCGTAAGGAATACCTGGAAAGCATATTCTACACCAAGTCCCAGTGCTATCAGTTTATAAAAAGGATTGATGATGCGCAGTGCAATATTTACGATCATAAGGAAAAAACTCATGCATACAAGAATCAGGCAGATTGCAAAAATACCGCCCAGTTCTTCACAGATCGCACTGAATATAAAGTCATTTTTAACGACAGGTATAGATTCAGGAGAACCCTGATAAAGTCCCATACCGAACCATCCTCCGGTACCAATGGCAAACAGTGACTGTACGATCTGATAGCCTTCATTCTGATAAACAGCCATGGGATCTTTCCATGCACTGACTCGCTGCCGCACATGTCCGAAAAGATAATATGCAACAACGGATGCAACAGAACCACCTCCGACTCCGAGTGCAAGATATCCGAAATTTCTTGTTGCCACATATACCATGACGAGATATGCGACAAAAAAGATCACGGCACTTCCAAGGTCTTTGGACATAACCAGGATTCCGACATGCAGGGCTGCAACGACGGTAACCTGAATAATTGCTTTAAAACTGGTATCTCTGGAGAGAAAAGAAGCCATGAAGAACACGAAGGTGATTTTGATCGCTTCAGATGGCTGTACACCCAACAGAGAAAGCTTGGCACCATAGCTGGTCCTGGCAAGTGCAAAAACCGCAGCAAGAAGGATAATTCCGATTCCTGCGTATACCCACGTGAGTCTGCGGAGAAATTTCATTTTACGTATCATCACAGGAATTACCAGCGCAACGGCACTGGCACCGGCAGCAACCAGTAACTGCTTCTGGGCTGCGGAAATATCCAATCTGCAGAGCATGATAAAACCGACGCTAAGAAGCATGCACATATTATTAAGAAGCAAAATGGAAGCTTTCTTATAAAACAGTCGGTATAAAATCTGGATCGCGGCAAAAAACAGCAGCATTTCCGCATAAAATTCAACGATCTTAAAATTGAACGTTTTAAGATAGAGAATCAGAAATGCAGTAAAATCAATGAAAAAAATCAACAGAAGCTGCTGCCTGAGCAGTTCATTCCGGTTTTCTTCGTCCGGCTGCCGCACGGTATAAAAACAGTGAAAGGTATATACGATCATCAGTGTCAGGATGACGTATTTGGATAATTCTACAATTACGTTAATCATATGCCTTTACTCGGCTCCTCTTTTAAAATGTCCTTTGGTGTACTGCTGTTCGTCCGGAATTTCATTATGGAGATAAACATTCAGAAATTCCTGCAGGATCCTGTTGGATTCCTGTGGCGATTCTGTCGTGAAATTCAGACGCAGGTATCCGACACCAAGCCGGAGAACCTTCCGGGCTTCTTTCAGAAGTCCCAAAGGGATACTGTTATAAAGAATATTATAACAATACTCCTCTTTTTCTGTAGTTCCTGTTTTCCAGGGATGACAGACACACTGACAGGAAAATTCTTTCTCATAGCGGTCCTTCAGAATCGCTTCTTTTTCGGAACAGTCGCATTTGAAGGTGTTTTTTCTGACACACTGTGCAGAAAGCATCAAAGGAATGTTACCGTAAATGATCATCTCACTGTCGGAATTGTTTCGGTGTAAAAGTTCTTTTTCATTTAATTCATATGGAACGGTATTTCGAAGTACTTTCTGATCCTGCCAGAATGCAACCGCTTCGTTGTTCCATGTGTACATGGACGCATCAAGAATACAGTACTCCTGCCATCCATGGAGGGACAGCATTCCGTAACTCTCAAGGTTTCGAACAAGAAAGCCTCGCATTCCATTGTCAAGCCACTGCCGGCATGTTTCCCAGAAGCCCTCAGGAGCAGTTCCGCGGGTAATATACGGAAGTGTCAGGTACAAATCTTTTTGTTTCTGTATTCCCTCTGACATACAGATTTCCATCGCATCATAATACAGATACATACCGGAAATTTCAGGATTTTCGCATAACTGCAATGCCTGTTCTCTGGTTTCACAGGAAACAAGAAACTGTGGTTTTGTTTCAGATAACGGATGCAAAACAGGGGCAGAGAAAACAGGTGCTCCGGTAACAGAACGTCTGAAAGAAGAGCATATTTCATTTTCCAGCTGAGTAATGGCATCGCGTCGAAGTTCATTCAGTACTTTGACAGGTACAAAAATGTGTGCATCCATCTGAATATCGAGGTCTTTCCATTCAAACTCAGTAGTTCCCAGCCGGTTCATCTGTTTACGGATACGCTCTTCAGACATGGGCTGCTCACGGGCAAACTGTACTTCTCCGGCTGAAACAGCTGCATGTACATTGCGGCATGATATTTCAAGAAAGGCCGGACTTCCCGGATAAAGTATCAGGGAACCTGAAATCTGTTCTTTTTTAAAAGGGAGGTTTTCAGGGAGCCCCTTTGTTTTTTTGTCGTTTGTAAAAGCCATCATGGAAGGCCCGTTGTGCTGCCTGTAATATCCCTGACAGGATCCTCCGCGACTGAAGATATCCAGGAGATATTGCCTGTCAGAATCACTGACCTGATAGGGCTTGTCACTGTTAAGAAGTATATCCAGATATTTTCGATACATTCCGGTAACAGCGGCAGTATATCCTGGCTGTTTCATACGTCCCTCGATTTTCAGAGAGGTAACACCTGCATTTATGATCTCCGGAAGAAGATCCAGCGTACACATGTCTTTCAGACTAAGTGGACAAAAATCCTGCTGAGATGAATAACCGGTATTTTTCTGCCGTACCTGGTAAGGAAGACGGCATGGCTGAGCACAGCGACCGCGGTTTCCGCTTCTTCCGCCGAGCATGCTGCTCATAAGACACTGACCGGAAAAACTGTAACAAAGAGCCCCATGGATAAAAGCTTCAATTTCTATAGGGCTTGTCCGGTGCATGGCAGAAAGCTCATGCAGTGACAGTTCTCTGGCGGCAACTACCCGTGTTGCCCCCTGCTCTTCAAGAAATTTCATGCCTTCCGGACCGGTTACTGTCATCTGAGTACTCGCATGAATGTGAAAATCCGGAAAATTCTCATGTATAAATCGGAATACACCGAGATCCTGTACGATCACCGCATCGAGTCCGCATTCGTAAAGCGGGCGCAGTGCTTCAAACAGTCTTTCCTGTAACTCGCGGTTCTTCAGAAGGGTATTTACAGTAAGATAAAGCTTTTTTCCGTGTATATGTGCGACATCGATCGCTTTCATAAGTTCTTCCTGTGTAAAGTTGTGTGCATATGCTCTGGCACCAAATTCCGGACCACCGACATAAACCGCATCGGCTCCGGCACCCAGTGCTGCCTCAAATGCTTCATAGGATCCGGCAGGCGCCAGAAGTTCTATAGTATGATCTACTTTCAAATTTATTCATTCCTTTTCTGATATATGAGCATGAAACAAATAAAGAGGACTACCGAAGCAATCCCCTTTCAGCTCTGTTATTTGAGCAATTTGTCTATTTCGTCATTCAGCTCTTTGACTTTGGTTTCCAGTGCTTCTTTCTGCTGTTGAGCTTCGCTGGCGTTTTTTTCTGTCTCTTCGATCTTCATTCGAAGTGCGATCAGTTCGTGTTTGAGTTCGTACATTTCCTGATCTTTCTGCTGGAGATCCTGTTCAAAGATCTCTGCCTGTTTTTTTGCCTTAAAATAATCATCTGTGACATTCAGACTTAAGAGCGTATGCTTGGTCTCCATTGGCTGGCGGGTATATCCCGGCATTTCACTTAATTCTGCAATTTTATTATTTATATAAGACGCCACTTTCTGAAAATACTCTTCAGATTCGTAACCACCCAGAGTGATGATCTTTCCTCCGATTACTACCTGTGCCGTATTTTTGACTGCCATAACAAGCCTCCCGTAAAATTGTAGTTTCTTCCAACCATTATAATCGAAATTTGTAGAAATGTATAGGAATTTTTACGAAATCTTTTCAGAGTTACGAATTTTTTTCAAAACCGAGGTGCTGATAGGCAAGTGAGGAAGCTGTTCGGCCACGTGGAGTTCTGTTCAGAAATCCATTCTGAAGCAAATAAGGCTCATATACATCCTCAAGTGTACCGGAATCTTCTCCGATCGCAGCAGCCAGTGTTTCCAGGCCGACAGGTCCTCCCTGAAAGTTAACGATCAGGGTCTGCAGAATGCGCCGGTCGATTTTGTCAAGACCATACTGGTCAACTTCAAGGAGATCCAGCGCAAAAGAAGCTACATCATAAGTGATCTTCCCGTCATATTTTACCTGAGCAAAATCACGTACTCTTCTGAGAAGACGATTTGCAAGACGCGGGGTTCCGCGTGAACGCTTGGCAATTTCTGCTGCCCCCTTTGTGTCTATTTCAACCCCCAGTACCTGAGCAGACCGAAGAACGATCGTCTGCAGTTCCTGGTGATTATAAAATTCAAGATGATGCATAACACCAAAACGGTCACGCAAAGGTGCTGATAACAGACCAGCCCTTGTTGTGGCACCGACCAGAGTGAATTTCGGAAGATCCAGTCGGATCGATCTTGCGGAAGCACCTTTGCCAATCATGATATCTATGGCAAAATCTTCCATTGCAGGATACAGGACTTCTTCTACCTGTCTGTTCAGACGATGGATCTCGTCTACAAATAAAATGTCTCCTTCCTGAAGATTATTGAGAATTGCAGCCATTTCGCCGGGTTTCTCAATTGCCGGTCCGGATGTTACCTTCATATGGGTACCCATTTCATTGGCGATGATTCCGGAAAGAGTTGTCTTGCCAAGACCCGGAGGACCATAAAAGAGGA
The DNA here is from genome assembly GCF_934372025.1 of uncultured Blautia sp. Taxonomy (GTDB): domain Bacteria; phylum Bacillota; class Clostridia; order Lachnospirales; family Lachnospiraceae; genus Blautia_A. Next base: position 11,316 of record NZ_CAKROJ010000043.1, on the reverse strand, counting down.
CATGATCCAGGGCATCGTGTCGTTGTTTTGCTGCTTCGATATATATTTTCAGTGTTTTTTTGGTCTTTTCCTGTCCAATGTACTCCTCTAACGTCTGAGGACGGAGACTTCCTTCAAGAGGCAGATCTTCTTCTGTAACATCGGTAGTGATCATTCTTTTTTCCATTTAGATATCTTTACTCCAATTATTGCGTTATAGCTGTTTTAATGCGGCTTTAAGCAGACCCTCGACATCATCCGGTGCCACATCAGTGACTTTGCGGACAGCCCGCATGGCATCAGTACTGCTGTATCCCAGAGCCACAAGCGCTTCTACAGCTTCCTGGCGTCCATCGTGGAGACCGCTACCTGCACCAGCGGATACTTCCTGTTCATGAGCAAGTTTCTTCTCAAAGGCATCTTCCAGTTTTAATTTGTCTTTTAGCTCAAGGATGAGCTTCTGAGCCGTTTTTTTGCCGATTCCAGGTGCTTTGGAAAGGGTTTTGATGTCATCAGATAATACTGCAAAGCGTAATTCATCAGCGGTAAGTCCGGCAAGTACTCCAAGAGCAGCTTTCGGTCCGATCCCGTTCACATTCAGAAGAAGCCGGAACATTTCCAGATCATCCTTTGAAAGAAAACCATACAGCTGCATGACATCTTCTCTTACATGAAAATATGTGTGGATCCGAATTTCTCCATTGACACGGGATGCCTGCTCAATAGAATTGCCTGTCATAAAAATCTCATACCCTATACCATGGTTATCCAGAATGACGGATGTTTCTGTGGTATCGGCTATAAGACCACGAATAAATGAAATCATATGTACTCTCCTGCTGTTATTTGCTACAAGTAACCTGAAACTTACTCCCACAATAATAACATATCAATCCTTAAAAAGCAAACATCTATTCGAATAAACTCAAAATCCCGGCAAAGGAAAATCCTCCGCCGGGAATATAATTTTATTGAAAGAATGAGTTTTTTAAAGAATAACGTGTCTCGGGCATGCTTCTTTACATGCTCCGCAGTTTGTGCATTTTTCGTAATCGATATGTGCACAGAAATCGGTAACGGTGATGGCACCATTCGGACAGGTCTTTTCACACTTCTTACATCCGATGCATCCGAGTTCGCAGGCTGTTGTGACTGCCTTGCCTTTGTCGTGAGAACTGCATCCGACAAATGTTTTCTGTTCATATGGTGCAAGTTCGATCAGATGATGCGGACATTTTGCGATACATTTGCCGCAGGCCTTACATGCATCACGATCAACAACGGCAACTCCGTTTACAATGTGGATCGCATCAAACGGACAGGCCTTTACACAGCTTCCAAATCCCATACATCCATAATTGCAGGCTTTGGAACCGCCACCAGGAATGAAGGCCATCATTTCACAGTCTTCTACACCGGTATATTGATAGTTGCTGCTGGTTTTTTCACAGGTTCCCGTACATTTTACAAATGCAGCCATACGAGTCGTTTCCACAACTTCCTGTCCCATGATTCCTGCGATTACTTTTCCGACCGGTTCTCCGCCGACAGGGCAGGCATTGACCGGTGCTTCACCTTTTGCTATTGCTGCTGCAAGACCGTCGCAGCCAGGGTAGCCGCAGCCACCACAGTTGTTGCCTGGAAGTGCTTCACGTACGGCTACTTCACGCTCGTCTGTTTTGACTGCAAATTTTTTGCCGGCAATGCTCAGGAAGATACCGATAAAGAGGCCGACGGCTGCAACGACTATGGTTGCGGTAATAATTGCTCCAATATTCATAACGATGCCTCCTTAAATTAATCCTGAAAATCCGAAGAATGCAATCGCCATCAGACCTGCTGTAAGAAGAACAGTAGGAAATCCCTTGAAAGCCTCCGGAATATCGTTGTACTGAATTTTTTCACGGATACCAGCCATCAGTGTAATGGAAATCGTAAAACCTACTGCTGTGGCAAATCCGTTGATCGTACCCTGAAGAATGTTGTATTCATCCTGTACATTTGTAAGAGCAACACCAAGAACCGCACAGTTGGTTGTGATCAGCGGAAGGTATACACCAAGTGCCTGATAAAGAGATGGAACACATTTTTTGAGGAACATCTCTACAAACTGAACAAGTGCAGCAATGATAAGAATAAATACGATCGTCTGTAAGTATTCCATACCGGTAGGGACCAGAATAAATTTGTAGATCAGTCCGGTAACAAAGGATGACAGTGTGATAACGAATACAAGGGCGCCACCCATTCCGACAGCTGTCTCGGTCTTTTTGGAAACACCGAAGAATGGACAGAGACCAAGGAACTGGCTCAGTACTACGTTATGGACAATGGCAGAGCTGACAAGGATAATCAATAATTCTTTCATGCCTTTTTGCCTCCTTTACACATAGTGTTGCTGCAGGAATCACAGCCTGAACAGCAATTGCATCCTTCACTCGGATCGATTCCGCGTTTGGCAGCACCGATTTTGAATTTGTTCTGAAGTGCGGCAAGCATTGCAAGAACAAAGAATGCTCCCGGAGCAAGGATAAAGATTGTGATTGGTTCATATCCCATCTTGCCGTCGGCAGCAAGAGGAAGGATCTGCTGTCCGAAAAGCTGGCCTGCGCCAAGCAGTTCACGTACTGCACCGATACAGGTAATACTTAAAGTAAATCCAAGTCCCATACCGATTCCGTCAAAAAGAGACGGGAGTGGAGGATTTTTGGATGCATAAGATTCTGCACGGCCAAGAATGATACAGTTAACTACGATCAGAGGAATATAAATTCCAAGTGCAGAATAAAGGCTCGGGATAAATCCCTGTAAAAGCATCTGTACAATTGTAACGAAAGATGCTACGACTACGATAAATGCAGGCATACGCACTCCGTCAGGAATGAGCTTTCTCAGAAGAGAAATCATCAGGTTGGACATTGCCAGGACGACAGTGGTTGTCAGCCCCATTCCAATACCGTTGATTGCAGATGTTGTAACAGCCAGTGTCGGACACATACCCAGCACCAGCACGAAAGTCGGATTTTCTTTAATAATACCGTTTACAAGACGTTCAGCAGGTGTGTTTGCTTTCATGACTCTGCCCCTCCTTCCACATAGCGAAATGCACAAAGTCCGGCATTGACACCGTTTGTCATGGCATTTGTTGTAATGGTCGCACCACTGATGGCATCAATCTGATCATCAGATGTGGAACCTGTTTTAGTGTAAGTGAATTTTTCTACGTTTTTATCTTTGAACTGATCTTTGAAGCTGTCTGTTGTAGCTTTCATACCAAGTCCGGCAGTTTCGCTGATGGACAAAATGGAGATGCCATTCAGTGTTCCATCATTCTGGACACCCATTGCAAACTGGATATCTCCGCCGTATCCTTCGGAATCAGTAATCGTAAAGGCATATCCGAGAGTTTCACCGGAAGCGTCCTCTGCTACCATGATCTCGTCAATTGTCTGAGCAGTGAAACCATTATCATTAAGATAGCCGACAAGGTCTTCTGCCTGACCGTCATCATCCAGAGAATATTCGCTGAATCCGGAAGCATCTTCAAAAACCGCTTTGTAAGCTTCTTCTTTGGCTTTCAGGGCCTGGTCAGCAATAGGACCTGCTGTGATATCCTGTACCACACCAAGAGCCAGACCAGCAACCAGCGTGATCGCAGTGATGGAAATGGTGTTTTTTAAGATTGTATTCATGCTTTTTTACCTCCTTTTCCAAAGGCAACCGGTTTTGTTGCTTTTTCGATAATAGGAACCAGAAGGTTGCAGAAAATGATCGCATAGGAAACACCCTCTGCGGAACCGCCGAAGAGACGGAATACTGCTGTTACAATACCAAGACAGCAGCCATAGATCAGCTGTCCCTTAGGTGTGATTGGCGTTGTGACATAATCTGTTGCCATAAACCATGCACCGAGCATCAGACCTCCGCCAAACAGATGGCTGAGAAGGTAGTTGCCGTCAAAGCCCATTCCGGAACCAAGCATATAAAAGATTACGAACACAGTAAAACTTCCAATATATGTAAGCGGAATTTTGAGATCGATCACTTTAAAAGCAAGTAAGATCACTGCACCGATCAGTATTGCAAGTGCGGAGGTTTCACCGATAGTTCCCTGAATATTACCAATAAAGAGATCTTTTACCGGGATAGAAGTTCCGGCTATGAATCCCTGTTTTTTCAGTGCTGCAAGTGGGGTTGCACCTGTTACGGTATCCAGAACGCCACGATAGCTGCCGGATACAGAAAAGTCAGTCATTTTTGCAGCAAAAGAGATCATCAGGAAACATCTTGCGGCAAGTGCCGGGTTCATAAAGTTCTGACCAAGACCACCGAAAAGCTGTTTGACAACGATGATGGCAAAGGCACTGCCAAGAACCGGCATCCACAGCGGAATCTGTGGCGGCATGTTGAGCGCAAGCAGCAAACCCGTTACTACTGCACTGAAATCTGTAATGGTGTTTTTTTTGTGCATGAGTCTGTCGTACAGCCATTCAAAAAACACACTGGAAAATACTGTTACGAGCACTACAAGAAGTGCATGAAGGCCGAAATTCCAGATACCAAATAAAGTGGCAGGAAGCAGCGCGATTACAACCAGCTGCATGATTCGTCCTGTTGTCATTTTGTCCCTGACATGGGGATTAGATGATACGTTATACATTTCCTCCATTTCTATTCCTCCCCTTATTTCTTCTTTTTGCGCTCAGCAAGAACCATTTTACGCATGGATTTGATGCTCTGAGTCAGTGGTCTCTTGGCAGGACAGATATAACTGCAGCATCCGCATTCACAGCATTCCATACCATCTAATGCCTCGAAACCGGCCATATCACCACGTTCTGCCAAAGTGGCAAGACGTGCAGGAAGAACGTGCCCCGGACAGACGCCGACGCATCTTCCACAGTTGATGCATGCTGTCTGGATCGCCTGTGATTCAGATACCGCATCATGTTCCATAAACAGGAATGCAGAAGAAGTCTTTGTACATGGCACATGAAGATCGTATAATGCAAAGCCCATCATCGGACCACCGGAAATAGCTTTGGCAATTTTGGATTTGAATCCTCCGGCAGCGTCAACCAGCTCAGACATGTCCGTACCGGTCAGAACATGGAAGTTTCTTGGATTCTTGATGCCGTCACCGGTCACGGTTACGATACGGCTGATGACAGGTCTTCCAAGGATGACTGCTTTGTATACGGAAATAACGGTTTCAACGTTGTCAACAACACAGCCAACATCAGCAGGAAGCATACTGGAATTGATCTCACGTCCTGTTGTTGCATAGATCAGTGTACGCTCACCACCCTGCGGGTATTTTGTCATCATTTCTTTGACTTCAATACGATCAATGTCTTTTACGAGCTCTTTCATTTTTGCAATACAGTCTGGCTTGTTGTCTTCAATACAGATATATCCTTTTGCTGAATCAAAAAGAGTCAGAATAACCTGAAGTCCTTTTACAACTTTTTCCGGTTCCTCGATCATACGACGATAGTCACTTGTAAGATAAGGTTCACATTCCGCACCGTTTACAAGAATGTATTCGATTTTGGAAGGATCCTTTGGCGCAAGTTTGACATGTGTTGGGAATCCGGCACCTCCCATACCTACGACTCCGCCCTCTTTGATACGGCTCAGAATTTCCTCTTTTGTCAGATCTTCCAGGCGTTTTTCCTGAAAATCAATTTCCTGATACTGCTGGTCATTCTCGATGACAATACAGTCGACCATGGAACCTGTGGCATTCAGCCGCTTTTCGATGCCCTTGACGGTACCGGAAACAGATGAATGGAGTGGCACAGAAACAAATCCGCCGGCATCAGCAATTTTCTGTCCGGCAAGAACTGTGTCGCCTTTCTGCACACAGGGAACGGATGGTGCTCCGATATGCTGAGAAAGTGGATAAGCCAGATCTCCCTTTGGGAGATACTTCTCAATCGGATGGTCTTTTGATAGCTCCTTACCTTCGTAAGGATGGATTCCGCCCCTAAAGGTCAGTTTTCCCATATGTTTTTCCTCCTTATTTTTATAAGCAACCCAACTGCTTATATTTTTTTCTTTTTCACGTAGCAGACTATGAAAAATCTGCATATAACCGTCCAGTCACTGCTGTTTTGTATAAATCAACAATAACTCTGCTTATACTATAACTCTTTTTTGAGAAAAATTCACTATCAAATTTTCAAAATATTGTGTATAATTAAATACAATCAAAAAGGGGAGAAAAAGCAATGATTGTTAAAAAAATACCTATTTTACAAGGGTTTCCGACACTTGATACCGTTAAAAAATTGTCGAATACGAAAATTGAATTGTCAGAATATAATCCGATTTTTTATGATATTGAGACTACAGGTTTATCGAGATACACGGCGTTTGTTTACCTGATCGGTGCTGTACGATATGAAGAAAATCAGTGGTGTCTTTATCAGTGGATGTGTGAAAATGAGGACGAAGAAGTGGTGGTTTTACAGAAATTCTGTGAATTTATACAAGGAGCGGACTGCACGATCCAGTACAATGGAAACCGATTTGACCAGCCATTTCTGACAGAGCGCTGTCGGAAAAACAAGCTGGAGGATCCATTTATAAATATACCGTCACAAGATCTCTATCAGTTGTTAAAACCATGTCAGAGTTTGCTGAAATTGACAAGAATGAAGCAGCCGGATCTTGAAAAAATTGTAGGAATTAATAACAGAAAGTACTGCGATGGTGGGCAATGTATCCGTTTATTCAGAAATTTTGTAAAAAACAAAGAGCAAAAAACAGCTGATATTGTTATGGGACATAATGAAGAAGATTTGCTTGGACTGGGCAGAATTTTTGAATTGCTTGCATACAATAGAATTTATGACGGAGATTATCGTCCGATTCAATGTACTCTCATGGAACAGGAACTGAAGATCACTCTGGAACTGTTGACACCTGTTCCTGCAAATATTTCCTGTGGAACAGAAGAATTTTATATGACGGTAAATGAACATGAGGCAAAATTGCTGGTGCATCTGCGGGAAGGAAAATTACGGCAGTATTACAGAAACTATAGAGATTATGAATATATTCCGGGAGAAGATACGGCAATGCCAAAATCAATCACCAGATACATGGACAGAAGCCTGCGAGTTGCCGCAACACCACGGACCTGCTATACATGGTTCCGTTGTGATGAAGATTTTCTGCATAACGAAAAAAAACAGATGCAGTATCTGACACATACTCTTCCGGCTTTTCTTGATAGCCTGAACAAGGTAAATAAGTAAATAATAAAGCGGACAAGTTCACATCAAATTGCAGAAAAAAGACCTGGCAAACACTGCCAGGTCTTTTGAAAATTTCTGATTATTCTTCTGTAGCTTCTTCTGCTGCCGGAGCTTCCAGAGCTTTCATGCTAAGACTGATCTTCTTGTCTTCGCCATTGAAGTCAACAACTTTAGCCTGGATTTCCTGTCCGATAGAAAGTACATCAGATGGTTTTGCAACGTGCTCTCTGGAAATCTGAGATACATGAAGAAGTGCATCGATTCCAGGTGCAAGTTCAACAAAAGCACCAAAGTCTGTCATACGTGCTACTTTACCTGTAACAACGTTACCTACAGCAAAATCTTCTGCTGCGGAGAGCCATGGATTTGCTTCCGGGAATTTCATGGAAAGAGCAATTTTGTCTCCATTGATTTCTTTGATCAGAACTTTAACTTCATCACCTACATTGAATACCTTTTTCGGGTTTTCAACTCTGCCCCAGGACATTTCGGAGATATGAAGAAGTCCGTCTGCTCCGCCGAGATCGATGAATGCACCGAAATCTGTAACGTTTTTAACAACACCTGTTACAGTATCGCCAACATGGATTTTCTCCATAAGTTCTTTCTGTTTTTCTGCTTTTTCTGCAAGAAGAAGCTGTTTACGGTTACCGATGATACGGCGTCTTCTTGGGTTGAATTCTGTGATAACGAATTCGATTTCTTTATCTGCATATTTGGAAAGATCTTTTTCATATGTGTCGGAAACAAGGCTTGCAGGAATAAATACTCTTGCTTCGTCTACGTTTACACAAAGACCACCATCCAGTACCTGTGTTACAGGAGCTTTCAGTACTTCCTGAGATTCGAAAGCAGCTTCCAGACGTTTGTTGCCTTTTTCTGCAGCGAGTCTCTTGTAAGTCAGGATAACCTGTCCTTCTCCATCATTGACCTTCAGTACTTTTGCTTCCATGCTGTCACCAACATGAACCGCATCTGTGAGTACAAGTGAAGCATCATTGGAATATTCACTCTTAGTGATAATACCGTCTGCTTTATAACCGATATTCAGGATGATTTCATCATCTTTTACATCAATGACTGTACCCTGTACGATCTCTCCATTTCTGATTGTTTTTACGGAATCCTCCAGCATCTGTTCAAAACTCAATTCTGACATGTTCTTGAACCTCCTCAATAATTTTCTTTGGGGTGGATGCCCCTGCTGTGATACCTACATAACTACTGTGATGGAACATTTCAGAATCCAAGTCTACAGGTGTTTGTATATAGTAAGTATTTCCACATTCCTCTTTGCATATTTCAAACAGCTTTTGAGTATTGGAACTATGTTTGCCACCAATGACAAGCATAGTGTCTACCTCTCCGGCTATGTTTTGCGCTTCTTTCTGCCGTTCTTCAGTAGCATTACAAATAGTGTTTAAAATATTGCTCATATTTAAAACACTATTATAATACCTCTTTTTGCAGAGAATTTCAACTAATTCTTTAAATTTGTTGTAATTAAATGTCGTCTGTGATACGACGCAGACATCTTTTTCTGCCGGAGGAGTGAAATTTTCGGCCTCTTCTCTGTTCTTCAGAACTGTGTAAGAGCCCTCACACCAGCCGCAGATTCCCCGTACTTCAGGATGATCCGGATCACCAAAAATAATGATATGTTTCCCGGCAAGACTTTCCTTCTCGACAATACGGTGTATTTTTAATACAAAAGGGCAGGTGACATCTACATAATCCAGATAATTCTCGCGGAGCTCCTGATAAATCTGTTTGCCAACACCATGAGAACGTATCACTACCGTACCATCAGACAGAGAAGCCAGGTCTTTTTCTTCTATGACTTCTACTCCTCTCTCAGCCAGGTCGGAAACGACTTCTTCATTGTGGATGATCGGACCGAGTGTATAGATGGGATGTATGCCCTCTTCGATCAGTTGGTAAACCTTGTCAACGGCTCTCTTTACACCAAAACAGAAGCCCGCGGTTTCTGCAACTTTAACTTTCATGAGAATCTCCCTCATTCGCTGTATTTCTGAAAATTTCAAGGATACGGTCTACAACCTCCTGAATAGTCATATCAGAAGAATCAACAAGAACTGCATCTTCAGCCTGACGAAGAGGTGAGATTTCACGGTTCATGTCGCGGCGGTCACGTTCTTCAATATCTTTCTGAATCTCTTCCAGGTTACAGACAGTGCCTTTTTCCCGAAGCTCCAGGCAGCGTCTTCTGGCACGGGTAAGGGAACTGGCAGTAAGATAAATCTTGACGTCTGCATCCGGAAGAATGGTAGTTCCGATATCACGTCCATCCATAACAACACTCATATCACTGGCAAGTTTTCGCTGCAGGCTGAGAAGCTTTTCACGGACGCGCGGAACAGCGGAACTTACAGAAGCCATATTTCCTACTTCTTCAGTACGGAGAAAGGCATTTACATTTTCACCGTTTAAAAGCACAATCTGCTCTCCGTCTTTATATTCAATGGAGATTTCCGCGTTCTGGCAGATTTCACCAATTTCTTCTGTGTTGTTTCGGTCAACGTTTTTACGAATAAGATAAAGAGCCATTGCACGATACATTGCTCCTGTGTCAACATAAATAAATGATAATTCTTTTGCCACGCGTCTGGCAATTGTACTTTTGCCGGCACCAGCCGGTCCATCGATCGCAATATTGTAGATCATGAGATATCCTCCTGTTTATTTCTGCATACATCTGTCGCAGCCAGATATGCGGTAGACCACGCAATCTGAAGATTATAACCGCCTGTAACGGCATCAAGGTCAAGTACTTCACCAATGAAATACAGATTCCGGACAAGTCTGGATTCCATACTGCCGGGCTGGATTTCTTTTACGGATACACCACCACGGGTGATCACTGCCTCAGAGAAACTGCCAAGTCCGGTAATCGTAAATGGAAAAGCTTTTATCAGAGCACCGAATGCAAGACGTTCTTCTCTGGAAATATCATGTATGACTTTTTCTCCTGAAATCGGACCGAGATCAATGATCACAGGCGTCAGTGAGGAAGGAAAAAGTACTCCTATCACGTTCTTGAACTGTTTATTCTGAGCTGAGGAAAACTCGCGAAGAATTCGGTCATCCAATTGTTCGTGAGATAAAGCCGGTTTAAGATCAAGAAAAGCATTTAATTCTTCTCCCTTCTGGAGAAATTTACCGATTCTGGCACTGGCGGACAGAACCAGAGGACCGGTAATGCCAAAATGTGTAAACATCATCTCGCCAAAATCCTGATAAACCGTTTTTTTGCCTCTTTTGATCGTCAGTTCTACGTTTCGCAGAGAAAGCCCTTTCATAAGTGGAATGTAGTCTTCTCTGGTTGTTAACGGAACAAGAGACGGGATACATTCAGTGACTTTATGTCCTGTTTCGGCGGCAAATCGATATCCGTCTCCTGTAGAACCGGTTGTAGGATAAGATAATCCTCCGGTTGCGACAATGACGGAATCAGCTGTATAAATTTTATTATCTTTTAACTGTACACCAGTCACGGTTCCAGCTTCTGTCAGAACTCTGCTGACTTCACTGTGAAGTCGAATCTCCACATGATATTTTTTCATAAGTCGTTCAAGACCGTGAATGATATCAGAAGAATGATCAGAAACCGGAAAAACACGATTTCCACGTTCTGTTTTGAGTGGAACACCGGCTTCTTCCAGCAGTGCCATCATATCCTGACTTGTGAAAGAATAAAATGCGCTGTAAAGAAATTTCGGGTTGCTCGTGACTGCCTGAAGAAGCTCTTCGGGATCACAGTTATTTGTAACATTACAACGTCCCTTACCTGTAATATATACTTTTTTTCCAAGCTTTTCATTCTTCTCGAATAATAATACATTACAGCCGTTTCGCGCTGCAATGATGGAGGCAAGCATACCTGCCGCACCTCCGCCGACAATAATGACTTTGTTCATAAGTGCCCTTTCTGCAAAACAGGCCCGCCAGATAATCTGACGGGCCTGCACCTTTGTTTTATACCGGATATGCTCCGTTCTTTGTATCTGCTGCTTTTTCGTCTACTTTTTTCTCCTGTGCCTGACGGTATTTG
>NZ_CAKROJ010000042.1 GCF_934372025.1 uncultured Blautia sp. | reverse complement strand
GCATACGGCTGTGGAGATTTCGGCTGTAACATCATTTATACTGCAATGTCAGCATTCCTGCTGTTTTACTACACAGATTATGCAGGAGTCAGTGCAATGGCAGTCGGAACCATCATGATGATCTCGAGAGTTTTTGATGGAATCAGCGACATTATCATGGGTGTGATCGTTGACCGTACCCATTCAAGATTCGGAAAAGCAAGACCATGGATTTTGCGTATGTGTATTCCGTTTGCGATATCAGGAGTCCTGATGTTTTCGGTTCCGGCTTCCTGGTCATCCACACCGAAGCTGGTATACGTATTTATCACTTATAATCTGGTATCCACGATCATCTACACTGCAATCAATGTCCCATATTCTGCACTGAATGCACTGATGACACAGGATCCATATGAAAGATCTGTATTAAGTATTTTCAGAAACCTTCTTGCAACAGCAGGAACGCTTACGATCAATACATTCACACTGCCGCTGGTAGAATACTTCGGAAACAATGCAAGCGCATGGACCAAAACTTTTATTGTATTTGGATTTGTTTCCATCGCAGCTTTCCTCTGCACTTTCTTTGGAACAAAAGAGCGGGTAAGAGCAAATGAAGCAGGCGAGCAGAAAGTAGAAGAAAACGTTCCGTTTATAACAGGAATCAGGGCACTTTTCCAGAACAAATACTGGATCATGATGACCGGTATGCTGGCACTTTTCTTCCTGATGTACTCAGTGAACGGCGGTGCAACTGTATACTATGCAAAAGATATCCTTGGTGACAAAAATCTGGTAAGCACGATCAATGGTATCTTCAATATTGTACAGATTCTTGGTATGTTCTTCATTGCCATGCTGGTCAAAAAATATGGAAAAAGAAATGTATTTTCACTGGGACTTATCCTGGACATCATCGGAATGCTCGTGCTGAATTTTTCAGGCGGTTCCATGCCAGTTATCGTAGTATCCAGCGTAATCCGTGGGATCGGAAATGCCTGTGGTGGTGCGACTATGTGGGCAATGGTGTCTGACACGATCGACTACGGCGAATGGAAAACAGGATACCGTACAGAAGGACTTGTAAACAGTGCCTGCAGCTTCGGTTACAAGATCGGAAATGGTATTGGTTCTGCACTTCTTGGTGTGATTCTGGAAGTTGGCGGGTATGTAGGAAATGCAGCAGCACAGACTGCTTCCGCACTGACCTCTATCAGAATCTGTTTCGTATGGATTCCGATCGCAGTTTATGTATGCGGACTTATCATCATGAAATTTTATCATCTGGACAAAGAATTTGATGGCATTATTGCTGATCTGAAAGCACGTAAATAATTTTGAGTATAACCATGGGAAGTAACGGAGGTTTGGACAATATGAAGATTAAAGGAGTCAATCTTGGAAACTGGCTGGTTCTGGAGAAATGGATGAACCCGGCATTATTCGAAGGTACAACAGCGGAAGATGAGTATTATCTTCCGCGTCAGCTTTCACCGGAAGTGTATGAGGCAAGAATAAAGATTCACCGTTCTGAATACATCACAGAACGTGATTTTGTAACGATCAAAAGAATGGGACTTGAGTCAGTGAGAATTCCGGTACCATATTTTATTTTTGGCGACAGAGAACCATTTATCGGATGTATTGAAGAATTGGACAAAGCTTTTAACTGGGCAGAGAAATATGATCTGACAATCCTGATTGATCTTCATACCGTTCCAATGAGCCAGAATGGTTTTGATAACGGTGGAATCAGCGGAGTCTGCAAATGGGCACAGGATCCGGATGAAGTTGAGTTTGCACTCAGTGTGCTGGAACGCCTCGCGCAGCGCTATGGAACAAGGAAAGGTCTTCTGGGAATACAGCCGCTTAACGAGCCGATCACAGAAAATATGTGGAAAACTATGGATATCGAACATCGTTATCCACCGGTGGATCCGATTCTTGCACAGGGATCTGCTCCGATCACGATGGAGTTTCTCAGAAAATATTATCTCGATGCCTATGACCGCATCAGTAAATATATGCCGAAAGACAAATATGTGGTCATTCACGATGGTTTCGAACTGATGGCATGGAAAGATTTTATGCAGGAAGAAAAATATTCCAATGTTATTCTGGATACGCACCAGTACCTGATGCTTGCTGAAGCAGATGGATGTGAGCAGACAGTAGAAGCATACGTAAAATATGTAAAGCAAGAATTAGAGCCAAAGATTTTAGAAATGGAAAAATATTTCCCGGTGATCTGTGGAGAGTGGTGTCTGTTTAATTCCCTTGCCTGTGGATGTGATACTAAGGGTGGACAGAGCGTTCTGAATGGTGTAGAGGGAAAGGCAGAAGAGACAGTAAGTACTGAGGAAAAGAAAAAAATTTACAATGCGTTGGCAAAAGTACAGCTTGAAACCTGGAATAAAGGAAGTGGTTATTACTACTGGAGCTATAAGCTTCTGACAGATACTGTCAACACACCGGGCTGGATTGGCTGGGATAGCTGGGATCTTGGGCGCAGTGTTGATTTTGGCTGGATCACAATGGAATAATATAGAATCTGATGCATACTAAGGAGAAAAATACAATGATACAGAATCCAATACTTCCGGGATTCAACCCGGATCCGTGTATCTGCCGCAAAGGCGATGATTATTATATGGCAGTTTCTACTTTCGAATGGTTTCCGGGGATTCCGGTATATCATTCCAGAGATATCAAAAACTGGGAACTGTATACACATGTACTGACGGACGATGAGGAAGTAGACCTTAAGAAACTTCCAAGTGCAAAAGGCATCTGGGCTCCATGTCTGACCTATTGCGAAGAGGAAGATATGTTTTATGTGGTTTATGGAGTGATGAATTCCATGAATGCCAGATATTTTGATGTAGACAATTTCCTGATCTGTTCCAAAGACATCAAAGGACCGTGGAGTAAACCGGTATATCTGCATTCTTCTGGATTCGATGCGTCTTTGTTCCATGATACAAATGGAAAAAAATATGTAGTTTCTCTGGAATGGGAGACAAGAGAAGGCTATGAAAAGCCAGGTGCAATCTGTATGGTGGAATACTCACCGGAAAAACAGGAGATCGTAGGATATCCGAAACGGATTTGGAGAGGCGGCACAGACAGAGGATGTATCGAGGCTCCGCATCTGACAAAACGTGGAGAATATTATTACATCATGTGCGCTGAGGGTGGTACAGGATACAATCATTGTGTGACTATGGGACGTTCCAAAAATGTCTGGGGCCCATATGAAAAAGATCCAAAGAACCCGATAGTGACAAGTGTTCCGGGAGAATCTTATGAGAGACAGGATCCGGATCACCTGAAACCAAAGTACTATAATCCAGACTCGATTCTTCAGAAATCTGGTCATGGAAGTTATGTGGAGCTTCCGACAGGAGAGGTTTATCTGGTTCATCTCTGCTCCAGACCGTTCGTTCCGGAACTGCGCTGCACTCTTGGAAGAGAGACTGCAATTCAGAAAATGATGTGGACAGAAGACAACTGGCTCCGTATGGCAGATGGTAGCAATCTTGCCAAGCTGGAAGTACCGGAAAGTTCCCTTCTGGAATACCCGGTAGAAAAAACACCGGAGTTTGATGATTTCGATGGTGATGAACTTGGGAATTTTTATTATTCACCGCGTATTATGCCGCAGAGATTTGCTGATGTAAAAGCAAGAAAAGGATATGTCCGTATTCGTGGACAGGAGTCCCGGACTTCGTTGAATAAAGTTAGTATTCTGGCAAGAAAACTGACCAGTGTTTATGCAAGGATAACTACAAAGATGGAATTCGTGCCGGAAGTTCACCAGCATAGTGCCGGTCTGATCATGTACTATGATAACATGAACTACATTAACCTCCGGAAGTATTACAGCGAGACACTTGGACAGAGTGCACTGTCCATTATCCATCTGGAAAATGGTGTCAAGACAGAATTTCTGAATACCAGAATTCCGGTGGAGGATAAGCCAATCTACCTTCGTCTCTATATTGAAGGAAGAAAGTCCTGGTTTGAGTGGAGTTATGATGGAGAAAATTATGAGAAGATCGGGCGCATCTTCGACACTACAAGATTCTCTGATGAATACTGTAAATACGGTGAGTTTACTGGTACCATGGTAGGCCTTACCTGTGCCGATCGCGTTCTCCATAAGAAATGTGCAGATTTTGACTTCTTCGAATACAAAGCAGATGAGAGTTATATGGTAGAGTAAATTAGTCAAAACATCTAAAAAATTTAACATAAACCATCAATTCTGAACATTGACGATTCTGCCTCATATATGACAAAATAGCTATAACGGATAATTAGGATTACCGGGCATGAAACACTGCCTGGTTTTCCGTGTTTATAAAAAAGTCAGGGAGGAAAGAAAATGGCAAACAGAAGAAAATGTGGTGTGCTGCTTCCGATCAGCAGTCTGCCTTCAAAATACGGAATCGGATGCTTTGATAAAAAAGCTTATGAATTCGTGGATGCAATTAAAGAAGCAGGACAGAGTTACTGGCAGATTCTGCCGCTGGGACCGACCAGCTATGGCGATTCTCCGTATCAGTCATTTTCTACATTTGCAGGAAATCCATATTTTATCAGCCTGGAAGAACTGATAAAAGAAGGTGTTCTTACCAAAAAAGAATGTGACAGTGTGGATTTTGGCGACGATGAGACGAGTGTAGATTATGCGAAATTATATGAGGGACGAATGATCCTTCTGCGAAAGGCTTATGAACGCAGTAATATTTATATGGATGCAGAATTCCGCAAATTCCAGGAAGAAGAGGCATGGTGGCTCAAGGACTATGCACTTTTTATGGCAGTGAAGAAGCGTTTCGGCGGTGTTGCGTGGAGCGAATGGGCAGAAGATATCCGTCTGCGCTGGGAGAATGCTCTGGATTATTACAGAGAAGAAATGTATTTTGAAATTGAATTTCAGGAATACATGCAGTTCAAATTCCGTCAGCAGTGGATGAAACTGAAAGCATATGCAAATGAAAAAGGCATTCAGATTATCGGCGATATTCCGATCTATGTAGCAATGGACAGTGCAGATACCTGGGCAAATCCGTGGCTGTTCAAACTGGATGAGAAGAACTGCCCGACACAGGTTGCAGGGTGCCCTCCGGATGGATTTTCTGCAACAGGTCAGCTCTGGGGAAATCCGTTGTACAATTGGGAAGTGCATCGTAACTCCGGTTATGAATGGTGGGTAAAACGAATTGCTAATTGCTTCCGTCTGTATGATGTTGTACGAATTGACCATTTCCGCGGATTCGATGAGTATTATGCAATTCCATATGGAGATGAGACAGCAGAAAACGGATGGTGGGAAAAAGGACCTGGAATTGATCTGTTCCGTACGCTTTCTGACAGACTTGGACATCGTGAGATCATTGCAGAAGATCTTGGCTATATGACAGATTCCGTAAAGAGACTGGTAGAAGAGAGTGGATATCCGAATATGAAGGTCATCGAGTTTGCTTTTGATGAGCGTGATACCGGAAATGCCAGCGACTATCTGCCGCATAACTATCCGAATAACTGTGTTGTTTATACAGGAACTCATGATAATGAGACTTTACTTTCCTGGCTGGAAGATATCACTCCGGCAGAGAGAAGACAGGTTCGCAAGTATCTGAATAATTTCCATGATTCAGGCAAAGAACTGTGCGATGATCTGATCTGCCTGGTTATGCAGAGCGTTGCAAATCTGTGTATCATTCCTATGCAGGATTATCTTGGTCTTGATAATTCAGCGCGAATGAACCAACCATCCACAATTGGAAAGAACTGGAAATGGAGATTGAAAGAGGGACAGTTCAGTAAAGAACTGCAGGAAGAAATGAAAGAGCTTGCGCTCCGTTATGGAAGATACTATTAATACCAGGGTCCAAAAGTCATACACCACCTGTGCTCGCACAAAGGTGGTGTAATGACCTTGGGGAGGATTGTGGAAGTGCATTGCACGAAACAATCCGTAGGTATATCAGATTTACTCCGCAAGATAATAAACAGCAGAGTATGGCGGCAGAGTCAGAAGGATTCTGCCGTCTTTTATTGTTTTGACAGCACTTCTTCGTTTCTGGGTTCCACCATAAATGGCATGATTACTGTTCAGGAGCTCTTTTAATTTCTGAGTATCCTGAAGTTTCA
The DNA here is from genome assembly GCF_934372025.1 of uncultured Blautia sp. GTDB lineage: Bacteria > Bacillota > Clostridia > Lachnospirales > Lachnospiraceae > Blautia_A. The sequence goes on along the minus strand of NZ_CAKROJ010000042.1, from coordinate 14,012 downwards.
GCTCATATACCTGTTCCTGATCTGAGAAGTTAAAGAGTGAAAGAATACGTTCTTTCTTGCTGCTTCGTTCGAAGACATAGATGCAGCGGCTTTCCTGATGACAGTCGATCCACTGGAATCCATCTGCTTCATAATCTTTTTCCCAGAGAGCAGAATGCTCCAGATATAATTTGTTAAGATCTTTCATAAAATGAGCGAAAGATTCATGTGCCGGATATTCAAGGAGCATCCAGTCCTGTTCTCTTTTTTCATCCCATTCACGGAACTGTCCGATTTCATTACCCATAAAGTTAAGTTTTTTGCCTGGATGAGCATACATATACATATACAGCGAACGTGCCTGAGGGAATTTGTTTTCATAATCACCGCTCATCTTCTGCATGATCGTAGCTTTGCCGTGGACAACCTCATCGTGAGAGAGCGGGAGCAGGAAGCGTGCATCATAATAATACATCATGGAAAATGTCAGTTTGTGATAATTTTCTGAACGATATTCCGGTGCAGTACGGAAATAATTGAGCGTATCATTCATCCAGCCCATATCCCATTTATAGTCAAAGCCAAGACCACCCTGATCTACCGGATCAGTGACCTTAGGGAAAGAAGTAGAATCTTCGGCAGCGAGGATCACAGAAGGATGCATGCCTTTGAGACCCTGATTCATATACTGAAGAAACTCTACAGCATTGAGGTTTACACCTCTTGCCGGATCGCCTTGCCAGTAGATTGCGCGGCTGATCGCATCCATGCGGATACCGTCCATATGAAATTCGCTGATCCAGTAGTTGGCGCAGGACTGCAGGAAACTTCTTGTTTCTCCGCGGGAATGCATGAAGTTACAGCTTCCCCATTCACTGACACCGACAGCTGAGTTTGGATATTCAAAGAGAGCTGTTCCGTCGTAATTTGCCAGACCATAAGCATCTACGGCAAAATGGACCGGAACAAAATCCATCAGTACACCGATGTTATGTCTGTGGCAGGCATCTATAAATGCTTTTAACTGATCAGCAGTGCCATAGCGCGAGGTCGGACTGAAAAATCCGGTTGCCTGGTATCCCCAGGATTCGTCGCAGGGATATTCGTTTAATGGCATGATCTCAAGATAGTTGTAGCCATTTTTTACAAGATACGGAATCAGGATGTCGATCATTTCCTCGTAATTGTACCAGTCATCTGCTTTGTCGGAAGGCTTTCGGAATGAACCGAAGTGAACCTCGTAAATGTTGAGAGGTTTTTTGCGGCAGTCGCTGCGATTCTGCATCCACTGGCTGTCTTTGAATTTATATTTTGACATATCGCGGATGATGGAAGCACTGTCAGGACGAAGTTCCATTCCAAAACCATATGGATCACAATGCTCCACAGCATTACCACTATGGTCGTAGATTTTATATTTGTACATCTGTCCGGCTTTTGCCTGCGGAACATAGCATTCCCAGAAGTTTCCGTCAGAGACTTTGTTCATATCCCATTCCTGCCATTTGTTGAATTCTCCGATCAGCGTGATGCGGGAGGCAGAAGGGGCGAACGTACGGAATGTTACGCCCTGTTTTTCTGTATGTGCACCAAGATATTTATAAGCATCAAATATTTTTCCTGTGTAAAATCCATAAAAATCCATTTCATTCTCCTTACGATAATAGACATTGGTTGTTTTTTTGAGTATACTATGAGTAGAGTGCTATGCACGGAACAATCCGTGTAATCATTGGGGATTTGATAGTTATATCATAATGAGAAAGAAAGAAAATATCCACCGACAGTTTTAGCAAAGTGGTGGATAACCGACGAATCATATAAAATGTCGGGAAAAGGAGAAGAGAGCTATGGATATCAGAGTGGAAAAAACAGAAAAGGCCATTCGAAATGCATTTCTGGAACTGAGGGCCTCAAAGCCATTGGAAAAAATCACAGTTAAGGAATTATGTGCGCTGGCCTGTATAAACAAGTCAACTTTTTACAGTCATTATGAGGACATCTATGCACTTTCGAAGCAGCTGGAATCTGAAACAATCACAGCGGTACTCAAAAATATATCCAGTCAGCAGGAGTCACCGTTTAAAGATCCGGATGTTTTTACAAGAAACCTGTATCTGGCGCTTGTGTCTAATAATTCTCTTATCAATATCTTATTTTCCGGTGCAGAAAAAAGTCATCTCGGAGACTGCCTGGAGACAGAACTAAAACGACTGATCCTGCAGAAATATCCACAGTATGAAGCAGATGCAGAGAAGGATATTATGCTTTCCTTCTGTATCCAGGGATGCTTTCATGCATATCTGAACAACCAGAAAAATGATCTCGATACATTAGTGCGGGTCAGTGAGACGATCGTGCGCAGACTGGCGCCGTTATATATGAAAGATATCAGGGATTGATCCCGATAATAATAAAGGAAGAAAATATAAAATGAAAAAACTTGTTATTGGAATTCTGGCACATGTAGATGCCGGAAAGACAACTTTGTCTGAAGGGCTTCTGTATCTCTGCGGTGAGATCAGAAAGATTGGAAGAGTAGATCATGGAGATGCTTTTCTGGATACTTATGAATTGGAAAAAGAACGTGGAATCACAATTTTTTCCAAACAGGCACTGTTGAAGACAGAAGATATGGAAGTAACGCTGCTGGACACCCCGGGGCATGTGGATTTTTCAGCGGAAATGGAGCGTACCCTGCAGGTGCTTGATTATGCAATCCTGGTGATCAATGGAATGGATGGCGTACAGAGTCATACCATGACGTTGTGGAGATTACTGGAGCGATACCATATTCCGACGTTTTTGTTTGTAAATAAAATGGATCAGCAGGGGACAGATCACGATGCACTGATCATGGATCTGAAACAGCACCTGCATGAAAACTGTGTGGATTTTGGAAGAACAGAAAGAGATGAAGAGTCAGAGGATACTTTACTCACACCAGAACAGATGGAAAATATTGCGGTCTGTGATGAGCAGCTTCTGGAAAAATATCTGGAAACGGGAGAGGTGAGTGTTCGGGAAACTACAGGACTGATCGCAGAGAGAAAAGTCTTTCCATGTTATTTTGGTTCAGCACTTAAAATGGAAGGTGTGAAGGAGTTTCTTAAGGGAATTGAAACTTACACTACAGAACCCAAAAGACAGGAGCAGTTCGGTGCAAAAGTATTTAAGATTGCCAGAGATGAACAGGGCAATCGTCTTACTTATCTGAAGATCACAGGGGGAAGTCTCAAAGTAAAAACACTCCTTTCTTCACAGAACAGCGTGCAGAATCTTCCTGGACGAAAGGCAGAGAATGCACCATGGGAAGAAAAGGTGGATCAGATACGACTGTATTCCGGGGCGAAATATGAGACAACGATCGAAGCAGATGCAGGAATGGTCTGTGCTGTAACAGGGCTTACACGGACATATCCGGGAGAAGGAATCGGAAGCGAGCAGGAGTCAGAGCTCCCGGTTCTGGAACCTGTTTTGAATTATCAAATTATTCTTCCTGACGATTGTGATCCGCATCAGATGCTCCAGAAGCTTCGTCAATTGGAGGAAGAAGAGCCGCAGCTTCATATCCTGTGGGATGCACAGCTGGGAGAAATCCATGCACAGTTGATGGGAGAAGTACAGATTGAAATTCTGAAAAAAATGATCTGGGACAGATTTCGTGTGGCAGTAGAATTTGGGGCAGGCAGCATTGTATATAAGGAAACAGTTGCTGAGCCCGTGGAAGGTGTGGGACATTTTGAACCACTCCGTCATTATGCAGAAGTCCACCTGCTGATAGAACCTGGTGAACCGGGCAGTGGTTGTCAGTTTTTTACCGCCTGCAGTGAAGATGTACTTGCACGTAACTGGCAGAGACTGATTCTTACCCATCTGGAAGAAAAAGAACATTTAGGTGTCCTGACTGGTTCTCCTCTTACGGATGTGCAGATCACGCTGACTACGGGCAGGGCACATGCCAAGCATACAGAGGGTGGCGATTTTCGTCAGGCAACCTACCGTGCCATCCGTCAGGGACTTCGAAAAGCAAAAAGCATTCTTCTGGAACCGTATTATGAATTTCGGCTGGAAGTGCCGGCAGAGATGATCGGACGTGCCATGTCCGATGTCCAGAAAATGCAGGGGAATTTTGAGGCACCGGAGATGGAAGGTGAAACTGCGATCCTTAAAGGAACCGCAGCAGTTTCACATATGAGAGATTACCAGAAAGAAGTTGTCGCGTATACTCATGGAACAGGAAAACTGTTCTGCAGTCTTAAAGGATATGCACCGTGCAAAAATCAGGATGAGATCGTGCAGAGTATTGGATACGATCCGGAAGCAGATCTGGAAAATCCTACAGGTTCTGTTTTCTGTGCACATGGAGCCGGTTTTGTAGTGCCGTGGGATCAGGTGGAAGATTATATGCATCTGAACAGTGATGTGGATCTTGATGAACTGAACAGTGAAAGCTGGTACGAGGATGTGGATAAGGAGGATTCTTCAGAGATACCGGTGGATAATTCTGTCCGTACAGACCGAAGCAGTGGAAAAGGCGGAAAATTTTCTTACAGTGGAAGTTATGCCGAAGAAGAGGAATTGCAGGCGATTTTTGAGCGTACATTTGGAGCGGTGAAACGTGACAGGGGAGCTTTTCAGAAAAAATCAGTGCATGCGTCAGCACCAACAACTCATTACAGAGCCGGAAAACAGCGTGGTGAAGAATATCTGCTGGTTGACGGGTATAATATTATTTTTTCATGGGAAGATTTAAATGAACTTGCAAAGGAAAATATTCATGCAGCCTGTGATAAACTTATGGATATTTTAAGTAATTATCAGGGATATCGAAAATGTACATTGATTCTTGTATTCGATGCGTATAAGGTAGAAGGGCATGTAGAAGAAATTATTCCATACCATAACATTTATGTAGTATATACGAGAGAGGCAGAAACTGCAGATCAGTATATCGAAAAGACAGTTCATAAGATTGGCCGTCAGAATCAGGTAACTGTTGCCACATCCGATGGACTGGAACAGATCATCATCATGGGGCAGGGAGCTCACAGGATTTCTGCACAGGGATTGAAAAAAGAAATTGAAGATACTGTAAAAGCTGCCAGAGAAGAATGGCATCAGAAGCGTCAGAGCAGTAAAAACTATCTCTTTGACCATATGTCAGAGGAGATGCAGGAACAGATGGAAAAAATCCGTCTTGGAGAAAAAGAATGATTTATTTATATAAAAGGAACAAAACCGGCATTTGTATTGATCGCGTTTATGGATATGACTCAATAGTAGAACTTCCAGATGAACTGGAGGGAGTGCCGGTCACAGAACTGGGAGCTTATATTTTTTCAGATCATATTGATCAGAGTGATCTGGAGCATATGAAAGCAACTGAAAAATTCTGCACGGAAGATGGAAAAGAGATGCAGTTGCCGGAGAAAATGCCGCAGGCGGCGGGAAATCAGGTAGAAGAGATACGGCTTCCGCGATACTTAAGAAAAATCGGCAGATATGCTTTTTATAATTGTTTTCATCTGCGTAAGCTTGCTTTTTATGGAGATATGAAAGATCTGGGAGCCGGTGCACTGACCGGGTGTCACCAGATGGAATATATTTCTGTGGAGACTGATGTGGATGGAGAATCGGGACTGCGGGATTTTCTCACAGAGCTTCCGGAAACATTATGTGTGGACATAATGGTAAACGGGGAGCATGGACGTCTCTGGTTTCCGGAGTTTTTTGAGGAAGGTGTGGAGAATACACCTGCCAGAATCCTGGAGAATCACGTACATGGAAGTGGTATCCGTTATCGAAACAGCTTTCTGCATAAGAAACTGAATCTGCTGGAGTATGACCGCCTGTTTCCTTATGCAGTTGCGTGGGAACAGGAACGAATCGTAGTGAGACTTGCATTGGATCGTATTCTTTATCCGGTTGGTATGACGGAAGAGGCGAAGGATAAATATCTGGTCTATATAAAAGAAAACAGTCTGCAGGCTGTAAAGCTTCTGGGAGAACAGAAAGAATATGAATCTATGCAGCGTATTCTGAAAGAAATTATTCCGGACAGAGAAACAACGGAAAAGACGCTGGAAGAAGCTCAGGTTACGGGAGACTCCAGATGGGTGAGTATCCTGATGGATGAACTCCAAAAGCATGGACGGAAACAGAGAAAGGCATTTGAACTGTGAAAAAAGAAGACAGGGACAAGTTTGGAAACTTTGTCCATGAAGAGAGAAAAAAAGAAGAAGAAACATTGCAGATATGTGAGGATATTCTTAAAAATTCCAGAAATGAGATGGCAGTAGCCATGCGTTTTCTCCAGAGTGCGTTCGGGGCATTACGTTCGACGGTTTCCAGTGAGACTGCAGTGATGGGAACAGATGGAAAGTTCCTTTATGCATCACCAGGCTGGCTGTTAAAGACTTTTATGCAGAATAAAGTATGGATCAATCGAATGTATCTGCATGAACTGCTTCACTGTCTGTTTTGTCATCTGTGGAGCAGCAGAGCAACGGATGAAGAGTCACAGAGAATCTGGAATCTTGCTTCGGATATTGCGGTCGAGAGCATTATGGATGAGCTTTATGAAAAGGTCGTATATGTTCGTCCAAACAGTTTGCGAAGAGAAAAATATCGTCAGTGGAAAGAACAGCAGAGTGTTCTGACGGCAGAAGCACTGGAGTTTCTTTTGAAAGATTGTGAAGAAGCAGAACTGGTCCGGCTGGAACAGGAATTCCGCATGGACGATCATCATTTCTGGTATAAACCGCAGAATCGAAGTGGAATGGCCAGTCATCAGAAAGAGTGGGAAGAACTGCGGCGTAAGATGCAGACAGAGATCGAACTGTTTTCGAAAGAAGCTGCGGGTGATTCCCCGGGGCTTGTAGAACATCTGCAGGCAGAAAACCGCAAACGTTATGATTACCGGGAGTTTCTGAGAAAATTTTCTGTACTGAAAGAAGAAATGCAGGTGGATATGGATTCTTTCGATCCAATTTACTATAATCTTGGGTTGGAGTTATATGGTAATATGCCGTTGATCGAACCATTGGAAACAAAAGAGATGAAAAAGATTGAGGATTTTGTGATCGTGCTGGATACATCAATGTCATGTAATGGAAGTCTTATCCGAAGGTTTCTTGAAGAGACTTATAGTGTACTGGCGGAATCAGAGAGCTTTTTCCGTAAGATCCAGGTGCATATCATCCAGTGTGATGAAAAGATCCAGGATGATCAGGTGATCCATAACCAGCGTGAAATGGAAGCATATCTTCAGGACTTTACGATCAGGGGATTTGGTGGAACAGATTTCCGTCCGGCATTTTCATATGTGGATAAACTATTGAATATGGGGGCTTTTCAGCATCTGCGGGGACTTCTGTATTTTACGGACGGATATGGAACGTTTCCGGCAAAGATGCCGCCATATGAGACTGCGTTTATTTTTATGAAAGATGATTACCGGGATGTGGATGTACCGCCATGGGCGATCAAACTGATTCTGGATACACAGGCACTTGAAAGAGAGAGGACAGCAGAGCATTATGAACATTAAACAGGCAAAACAGGAAATCATAGATACTGTACAGGCATATCTTCTTAAGAATGAATATGAGGAGTATGTGATACCGCGTGTACATCAGAGACCGGTACTGCTCCTGGGAGCACCGGGAATTGGCAAGACCCAGATCATGGAGCAGGCTGCCAGAGAGTGTGGAGTGGCTCTTGTGGCATACACGATCACACATCATACCAGACAGAGTGCGATCGGACTTCCTTTTATTTCAAAGAAGGAATATGGTGGAAAAGAGTATTCTGCTACGGAATATACGATGAGTGAGATTGTAGCAAGTGTCTATGAACGTATGAGGGCGACAGGTCTTAAAGAAGGTATTCTCTTTATTGATGAGATCAACTGTGTTTCAGAGACACTGGCTCCTGCAATGCTGCAGTTTTTGCAGTGTAAAACCTTTGGAAATCATGAGATCCCGGAAGGCTGGGTGATCGTAGCGGCAGGAAATCCACCGGAATATAATAAATCTGTACGGGATTTTGATGTTGTTACCCTTGACCGTGTTAAAAAGATCACCGTAGAACCAGATTACCGTGTCTGGAAAGAATACGCGTACAAAGAGAATATCCATCCGGCAATTCTTTCTTATCTGGAACTGCGTAACAACTGCTTTTACCAGATGGAGACAACGATTGATGGAAAACAGTTTGCAACACCTCGTGGCTGGGAAGATCTTTCAAGGCTCATGGAGGTTTATGCGCAGCTTGATAAGAATATTACTGCAGAGGTTGTGGAACAGTATATCCAGCATGAACGCATCGCAAAAGAATTTGCAGAATATTATGAATTGTATCAAAAATATCAGCAGGATTATCAGATTGCAGAACTGCTGAAAGGAAAACCCTCAGAGGCGATGGTTAAAAAAGTTTCTCATGCATCGTTTGATGAGAGGGTAAGTGTTGTCAATCTGTTGTTCTCAGGAGTAAGACAGGCCATACGGCAGGTAGTCCTGCAGGAAGAGATTCTGGAAAAGGTATTTGAAGTGCTGAAAGTGCTAAAAGAGCCACAGGAAGGTGGAAACCTGGAACAGCGTCTGGGAGATTTTGTGGATAACCTCCGGGCTGAAAGAGAACACAAGCAGAAAGAGGGGCTTCTGGAACACCGAGAAGATCATACGATCCGGAAGGCACTGGAAGTTCTGGAAGGATATAAGCTGATTCTCAAAAAAGAAGCACCGGATACCTGGGATGCGGGGTTTGAAGTTCTGAAAAATGCTTTTGGTGAATACCGGGGAAATTGGGAAGAAGAATGGGATTCAGCTGGTTCCTCCCTGGAATATGCATTTGATTTTATGGAAGCGGCCTTCTATAACAGCCAGGAAATGGTGATTTTTGTATCGGGGATTAACACGGATTATTCCTGTGTGCGTTTTCTTGAGACATACGAATGTGAACGTTATATCCGATATAACCGTGACCTTTTGTTCGAAGATGCAAGCCAGGAGATCAGAAGGAGAATAGAAGAACTGTAAAAATATAAAAATTGTAAAACGTAAGAGAAAGCCTGAATCATTGAAGGAGGGAGAAGGATGAAGAAACAAAATCGTATTAAAACATGTATGTTGTCGTTGCTGCTTGCATTTACGCTGGTATTTCCCGGGAGTGCTGTTGCTGTCGAAGCGTCCGGCCAGGGAGACATGGCAGTACATTTTATCGATGTGGGACAGGGGCTTGCAATCCTTGTTCAGTCAGGTGGAGAAAACCTTCTCTATGATGGCGGAAACCGTGCACATGCTGATGAAGTGGTGCAGTATCTGAAAAATCAGCAGGTAGAGACAATTGATTATATGATTTCCTCTCATTATGATGAAGATCATCTGGGCGGACTGGTGAAATGTCTGGATAATTTTGAAGTAGAGCATGTTCTGGGATCGGATTATGTGCATACCTCAGAATTGTTTAATACCTTTATGAATACGGCAACGGCACATGCGATCATTGTCGAATATCCGTCAGTCGGAGATACTTATGAATTCGGAACAGGAAGTTTTACGGTCATGGCGCCGGATGGGATTTCTCAGAACAGTAATGATAATTCAGTAGTTATCCGTCTGGTGAATGGAAATAACAGCTTTATGTTCATGGGAGATGCGGAAGAAACAAGTGAGCAGGACATGATCAGTACAGGAATGAACCTGGACTGTGATGTGCTGAGTCTTGGACATCATGGATCAGCATCTTCAACGACATGGGATCTTCTGGAAGCATCCACTCCGTCCTGGGCAGTGATCAGCTGTGGGCAGGATAATTCCTATGGACATCCGGCAGCTGAGACAATGGGAAAACTTAAGGATATGGATATTCCGGTATTCCGCACAGATGATCAGTGTACGATCATTGCTCTTTCAGATGGAAATGCGATAAGCTGGAATCAGGAGCCATGCAATGATTATGCATCAGGAAGTGAGAAGAAAGGTTCAGACAGCAGTTCTTCGCAGACAGCAGAGTATTCCGGAAATGATGCAGCAGTTTCTGAATCAGAAGCAGCAGAAGTATCTGATTCTGATACGCAGGAACGCATGGTCTGGATTTCAGCAACCGGAAGTAAATATCACAGCAAACCGGATTGCGGAAATATGAATCCGAACAAAGCAACGCAGGAAACAGAATCACAGGCACTTTCGCAGGGGTATGAAGCCTGCAAAAAGTGCTGGTAAAAGTAAAGGAGATCAGAAGGTCCGATAATAATTCTGGACAAACTGGATAAACTGACGCACATGTGGCTTTAGAATCCGATTTTTACTGTAGACAATATAAAAGGTTCGTTTATGAGCAGATTCTTCAAGAGGAAAAAGAAGAATCTGCTTTGTTTTTTGCAGATCTATGGCAGAACGGGCGGACAGAATGGAAATGCCCAGACCATTTACAATGGATTTTTTGATGCTTTCAAGATCATTCATGCGTGCAATGATATTCAGATCACCGGAAGTGATGCCAAGCTTTTCAAGGAAGATGTCCATTTCCTTTTTGGTGCCGGATCCTTTCTCACGTATAATGATAGGATCTTTGATAAAGTCCTGAAAGGTAACCGTTTTATTTTGAAGTTCCAGATAATGACTGTTGACAGGGGTTGCTATTACAAGTTCATCCTGGCAGAATGGCAGAAAGAAACAGCTTTCATCCCGGGTGTTCTGACCGACCAGAGCCAGATCGACGGTTCCATCGAGTACACGGCTGATAGAATCTGCACTGTCTGTCTGTATAGAATGAAAATATACATTCGGGTGGGTCTTTCCGTAAGCAGCCAGAATTTCCGGAAGCAGATAGGAGGAAGGAATTGTAGAGGCTGAAAGATCAATCATGTGTTTCTGCACACCGGTAAAATTTTCCAGAAGATTATTGCGGATTTCCAGCATGCGTACAGCACTGTCATAAAGCTGATAGCCTTTTGTTGTAACCGTTGTTTTTTTGGTAGTACGAATGATAAGTCTGGTATGAAGTTCTTCTTCAAGTGAACGTACATGTGCGCTGATCGTAGGCTGAGTAAGATAAAGTCGTCTTGCAGCTTCTGAAAAACTCCCATAATCTACAACAGCAACAAAAGCTTCTAACTGTTTAAATTCCATGTGATGATACTCCTTGTAGAACAGATTGTGATGTGGTGATGGAGGACATACTTACAATTTATAAGGTGCTCCGGCGATTTCTGACAGAGCATGCAGTGCCAGATCGATTTCATCGCGTGTGTTGGTGGAACCAAAGGAAAAACGAATGGTACCCTCCGGATAAGTGCCGAGTGTTTTGTGTGCATTTGGAGCACAGTGAAGGCCGACGCGAGTCATGATTCCATAAGAGGCATCGAGTTCATAGGCAGCACGGGCCATATCAAGATTAAGAGTCTGAAGTGAAACAACAGCACAGCGGTTGCAGATGTCTTTTTTTCCAATTATACGAAGGGAAGATTCCTGAGGATCCATCTGAAGGATTCCGTCAATGAAATATTGTGTAAGTTCCAGTTCGTGTTGGCGGATTTCCATCATGTCTGTTTGTGAAAGGTCAGACAGGGCTGCATGAAGGCCTAAAATGCCTGGAATGTTTGGGGTTCCGGGTTCATAACGGTCAGGAAGAAAGTCCGGCACCTCTTCTGTATGAGATATACTGCCGGTTCCACCACTGATAAGCGGATCGATGCTGGAGACCAGTTCGCTGCGAAGGAGAAAACCGCCGGTTCCCTGTGGACCGCGAAGGGATTTGTGACCGGTGAATGCAAGGGCATCGATGTGAAGTGCTTCCATGTCAATCGGAATTACGCCGGCCGTCTGCGCAGTATCCAGGATAAAAAGAAGACCATGCTTCTGGCAGAATTTACCAATTTCCTGAAGCGGCATCATAGTTCCACACACATTTGAGGCATGCAGACAGACAAGCAGTCTGGTTTCCGGTCGCAGAAGTTCTTCAGCTTTTTCTATAAGAAGAGAACCATCTGAACGGCATGGAATACGGTCGAAAGTAATACCATTCTGGCTCAGCTGCACAAGCGGGCGCATAACGGCGTTGTGTTCCATGGCAGAGACAAGTACGTGATCGCCGGGCTTCAGCAGTCCTTTAAGAAGAATATTAAGACTGGTGGTGATGTTTGGTGTAAAGATCACATTTTTACCTTTTCCGGAAGTAAAGTGAAACAGATGAAGCAACTGCTCTCTGGTTTCAAAAATCTGTTCTTCTACAGAATAAGCAGCCTGATAACCGCCCCGATTTACATTGACACCAGAACCGTTCAGATAATCATAAACAGCCTGTGCTACAGATGGAGCTTTGGGGTAGGAAGTGCTTGCCTGATCCAGATATATTTTCTTCATAAAACAACCTCTTTTCAAATATTACTGAAATAAATATTGCAATGATTTATAAAAATAATCTATAAGTAGCTATAAAACAAGACTATAATGAATTGGAGTTTTTGTCAATGAAATGTTATTATTTTATACAAAGAATGTGTGCTGAATAAAAAAACTTTTAGCACAAGAGGGAAAGGGAGGTAAGTAACAAATGAAAAAAGAAAAAACAACCATTGTCGCTGCCGGATTATTGATCGGTATTATCTCAGTTATGCTGGTATTCTTTGGAAACCCGGCAAATATGGGATTCTGTATTGCCTGTTTTCTGAGGGATACGACAGGAGCACTGGGGCTTCATTCAGCAGCCGCAGTTCAGTATATCCGTCCTGAGATCATCGGACTGGTACTTGGAGCCTGCATTGTATCACTGATCACAAAAGAGTTTCGTCCAAGAGGTGGTTCCGCACCGGTGACCAGATTTACACTTGGTGCATTTGTAATGATCGGATGTCTGATGTTCCTCGGTTGCCCATTCCGTATGATCCTGCGTCTGGCAGGTGGTGATGGAAATGCTATCCTGGGTCTGGCAGGCTTTGCCGCAGGTATTCTTACAGGAACATTTTTCCTGAAAAAAGGCTATACATTAAAACGTTCCTACAAAATGCCTAAGCTTGAGGGAGCCGTTTATCCGGCATTTCAGATCATTCTGTTGATCCTTCTGGCAGCAGCACCGGCATTTATCCACTTTACTGAACCAGAAGGTGGACCGGGAGCCAAACATGCAGCGATTCTTATTTCTCTTGCAGCGGGTGTGATCGTTGGTATCCTTGCTCAGAGAACACGTCTCTGTATGGTTGGAGGTATTCGAGATGCAGTCCTTTTTGGTGAGTATAAACTGCTTTTTGGATTCATTGCAATTTTTGTAAGTGCACTGATCATGAATGTGGCACTGGGATATTTTCATCCTGGTTTTGCAGGACAGCCGGTTGCCCATACGGATGGCCTGTGGAATGCTCTTGGTATGTATCTGGCAGGCTTTGGATGTATCCTGCTTGGCGGATGCCCGATGCGTCAGCTTATTCTTTCCGGTGAAGGAAATACAGACTCTGTAGTAGCTGTTCTGGGGCTGATGGCAGGAGCTGCATTTGCTCATAACTTTGGTCTTGCATCTTCCGGAGAGGGTCCGACAGCAAATGGTAAAATTGCGGTTATTATCGGAATCGTAGTTGTAGCTGTGATCGCAGTAGTCAATTCTGCGAGAAAAGAAGAAGCCTGAAAGGAGAAAGAACATGAAAAGAGTAGACGCAAGAGGTTTATCCTGTCCGGAACCTGTTATTCAGACAAAAAACGCAATGGCTTCCAAAGAAAAGGCCTATGAAGTCCTTGTAGATAATGTTGTTGCAAAGGAAAATGTTTCCCGTTTTGCACTTCACCAGGGTTATCAGGTGGAGGTAGAAGAGCAGGGGGATGATTTCCTGCTGAAAATAAAAAAATGATGACTTATATTGCTACTTTTTATTCACATTACGGGGCAATCCAGTTTCGCAAAAACTGTGAAAAAATGAAGCTTGATGCAGTGATCATGCCGGTTCCGAGGGATTTGAGTTCTTCCTGTGGAACCTGCGTCCGCTTTGAATCAGAAGGAGAAATTCCAGAACAAAACGAGGAAACAGAGCAGATTGTCCG
>NZ_CAKROJ010000041.1 GCF_934372025.1 uncultured Blautia sp. | reverse complement strand
AAGCTTTTCGGAGGAGTTTCCGGAGATGCAGATGAAGCGGTAGAAGCTTTTATCAATGAAACACTTGAGTATAACCCGGATGTGAAATGTTCTCATCACGAGCACAACCACGGGGAAGGACATACATGTGGCGAGCATGGATGCGGAAGCCACAGCTGTCATTAAGAAGAATAGCAAAAAATAATAAATAATACGAAAGGATGTGCCAAGGTAATGGAGAAGTTACCGCAGCACATCCTTTTGTGTTATTTTCTTACTTGCCGAAAGTGATGGATAGAACGTATAATCTTATTAAGTATCCAGAGACATTTATCTCAGTCGAGAAGACTCCTACCTCTTTCAGGTGGTGAGTAATAGCAAATTTGTCTCAGTGGGAGTCCAATCTCCGACTGAGATAAACGCTCCGCGAGGATGCGCAGTGATTCTGTAAAGAATATGTCAGCATATGCTGACCAGAATCACGCGCCAAGTCTCACGGATGTTCGACTTGAATCTGGAAATAGAATCACTCATACCAGTGGTGCGAGTATAGAGCAGGAGCAGAAAAGAGATGAATAAAGTAAAAATTGCTTTTTTTGACATTGATGGAACTTTATTGGAGCTGGGAAAAACAGAGATAACAGAGAATACGAGAAAGGCATTATGCTTATTGAAACAAAATGGCATAAAAATATGTATCGCAACAGGACGTCCATTTGCAACAATACCAGTGTTTTCTGGAATCGAATTTGATGCGATTCTGGCATTTAATGGTTCTTTTTGTGTTGCAGATAATCAGGAAGTGGTGAAATGTCCTATTCCGAAAGAAGATGTAAAAATGGTTATTGAAAATGCAAAGAGAATGAGCAGACCAGTTTCTATTGCAACAGCGAAAGATATTGTTGCAAACGGAAGTGATAAAGATTTAGCGGATTATTTTGCAATTGCGCGTCATAAATTGAATGTATCCGAAAAATTCGAAGAATATGTGGAAAAAGATGTGTTCCAGATTATGCTGGGATGCAACTTGGAAGAACGAAAGCATATATTAGAAGGAACGAAAAATACCAAATTAGCAGCATGGTGGGACAGAGCCGTAGATATTATTCCCGGAGAAGGCGGAAAAGGAACTGCGATCAAACAGGTTCTTTCACATTATAAATTCTCCAAAGAAGAAGCTATTGCGTTTGGAGATGGAGAAAATGATATTGATATGTTACAATCAGTTGGAAAAGGGATTGCAATGGGAAATGCCTCAGAAAAAGTGAAAGCTATTGCGACGGATATTTGTAAAAGTGTGGAAGATGATGGAATTTATCATTATCTGAAAAATCAAGGGATAATAAATGAGTAGAAGGCAGGTGAAAAAATGATTCCCGATAAGAAAACAGCATTACAGGAATTAGAATCGAAAAATGGAAACAGAAAGTCTTCTGGCTTCTCAGAGGATTTTGTCTGGGGTGCAGCAACAAGTGCTTATCAGATCGAAGGTGCGGTAAAAGAAGGCGGCAAAGGTGAGCACATCTGGGATGTGTATACAAAAGAACCGGGGAAAATATATTCTGGTCACACTGGTGAAGTGGCATGTGATCATTATCACAGATATAAAGAAGATGTTCAGTTAATGAAAGAAATGGGCCTGAAAGCTTATCGCTTTTCTATCGACTGGTCACGAATTTTACCAGATGGATTTGGAAGAGTGAATGAGAAAGGTATTGAGTTCTATAACCATCTGATCGACGAACTTGTGGAAAATAAGATCGAACCATATATTACTTTGTATCACTGGGAACTTCCATATGAAATTTATAAAAGAGGCGGATGGTTGAATCCGCAGATCGTGGAATGGTTTGGAGAATATGCGAAGCTTGTTGCTGAAAGATTCAGTGACAGGGTAACTCATTTCTTTACATTGAATGAGCCACAGTGTTTTGTCGGACTTGGTTTCCTCAGCGGAGTGCATGCACCGGGAGTAAAAGCACCGCTGAGAGATACGTTTGAAATGGCACACAACGCCATGAAAGCACATGGAAGAGCGGTCCAGATGCTCCGTGCTTATGGAAAACAGAAACTGACGATCGGATATGCACCGACCTCATCTGTCTGTTATCCGGAAACAGATCGGCCAGAAGATATTGAGGCTGCAAGGAAGGCGTATTTTTCTCTTCAGGAGGACGACAGTAACTGGACATGGAATGTGTCCTGGTGGTCAGATCCGGTTTTGTTAGGACATTATCCGGAAGAGGGGTTGGAGCGTTATGAAAAATATCTTCCGAAAATCACTGAAGAAGATATGCGCCTGATCTCAGAACCAATCGATATCTATGGACAGAATATTTATAATGGCAGATGTATCCGTATGGGAGAAGACGGGAAACCACAGGAGGTTTGCCGATATGAAGGATTTCCTAAGACTGCGATCCAATGGCCGGTAACACCGGAATGTCTGCAGTGGGGACCGAAGTTTTTATATGAAAGATATCATAAGCCAATCTATATCACAGAGAATGGATTATCCTGTCATGATGTGATTTCGTTAGATGGAAAAGTGCATGATCCAAACAGAATTGATTTTCTTGCAAGATATTTACGAGAACTGAAAAAGGCTGCAGTGGAGGTGGATATCAGAGGATATTTCCAGTGGTCTTTGATGGATAATTTTGAATGGGCAAATGGTTATTCAGACAGATTTGGACTTGTGTATGTAGATTACAGGAACCAGCAGAGAATCATGAAAGATTCCGCATTCTGGTATAAACATGTGATAGAGACAAATGGAACTGAATTATAAAGAAAGCAGGAAACTGTACGAAGTGAGATTTATTTCATACAGCTGCCTTTTGTTATACAGAGTGAATTTACTTGAATGCAGATTGCGAATATCCACTTGACTAAAGAAAGAAGGAAAATTATGGAAAAAAAAGAATTAAATAAAAGTCCGTTTGAGACTATAAAGTCAGAAAAGATAAAATTAGGACGTCTTAATGTTGTACAGGATGAAGTGCGCGTCAATGGAAATATAAGACCATATGATTACCTTGAGATGATGGAGGGCGTCAGTATTCTCCCGTTTCATGGAAAAATATTATTACACTGAGAGAATACCGCTATCCGATCCGTTCCTGGCAGACGGAACTTCCGGGCGGACTGATCGATCCGGGAGAGACACCGGAGCAGGCAGCAGTACGTGAATTAAAAGAAGAGACAGGATATGAAGCAGAGGAAGTGATTTTTCTGGGATATTTTTACCCATCTTTTGGATCTACGGATGAAAAGATTCATCTTTTTGCCATTCAATGTGGAAAACTCGGCGAAGAATCACTGAATCCGGCAGAAGTATTGAAGATTCATGAAGTCTCGGTAAAAGAATTTCAAAAACTTGTGGCAACAGGAGAAGTGAAGCATGGTGCAGGTCTTGCAGCGTGGGCACGCTGGATGAGCAGAGAAGATGAAAAATAATGGAATACCAACAGGAGAAAATGCAATGAATACAATAGATTTCATGAAGGGGATCACGTTTGCACCGTTTCACAAAAGAGGTTCTCTTTCAACAGAGACAGCAAGAAAAAGTTTTGATCATATGATTGATCAGACAGCAGCAGATTTTGTTGTTTTTGCACCTGCGGGAATTCAGAAAACAGCACATTCGGAAGAAATATGTTATACCTCAGAAGATACATTTTCGGATGAAGAACTGATCTGCATGATACGGTATGTAAAAGAAAAAGGAATTCGGGTCGGGCTCAAACCAACGGTGAATTGTAAGGATGGAACATGGCGTGCTTACATCAGTTTTTTTGAACATGATGTCCCATGTGAACCAAAATGGGAGAACTGGTTTGCGTCCTATATGGAGTTTCAGACACATTATGCAAGGATAGCGGAAGAAGAACAATGTGATATTTTTATTGCCGGATGTGAGATGGTAATGACGGAACACAGAGAGAAGCAGTGGAGAGATGTGATTGCTTCCATACGTAAGGAATATCATGGACTGGTGTCTTATAACACGGACAAATATCAGGAAGATCATGTATCTTGGTGGGACTGTGTCGATATGATCTCTTCCAGCGGGTATTATCCAATTGATCAATGGGAGCAGGAACTGGATCGTATCGAAAAAACGGTCTTAAAATACCAGAAACCATTTTTCTTTGCCGAAGCAGGATGTATGTCGCGAAAAGGTTCCGGGATGGTTCCGAATAACTGGGAATTGCAGGGAGAACTTCGCCTGGAAGAACAGTGTGAATGGTATCGTGCAATGTTCGAAGCCTGTAAGAAAAGATCATGGCTTCGTGGCTTTGCTTTATGGGAGTGGGCACCAAAGCTGCCTTCTGCGTCTGAGGCATGGAAGGACGACAGCTATGAAATATGTGAGAAACCGGTGCAAGAGGTAATAAAGAGATTCTATGAGTATGAGGCAGATTTTCCAGCACTTTTGACACACAGGGACATTTAAGATTTATGATGTAGAGGAAAAAAGTTGTAAAATTTTTTCATTCTCTTAAAAGCCATTTTGTATTGTACAGGATAATCTGACATATGTTTTCAAAGAATTTAGTGTAAAAAAACACGATTTTTATAAAAAATAAGCCATTTTTATAGAGGCGAAAGTATGGTACTATGTTATCATCGGCTGTGAAAACTTTTTTATAGATTGATATTTTTTACGATACTGGTAAGGCGTAACTGAAAAGTACCGCTTGAACAGTTTGATAAAATAAGTCAGATCATGATAGCCGACCAGTTCTGCAATATTCTGAACGGAGAGGTCACTTTGTTCCAGAAGGCTTCGGGCCTGCTGAAGTCGGATTTCCTGAATGACCGTGGTAACGGTAGTACCGTTTTCGTGAAACAGTTTGCAGAGATAAGACTGACTGATATGAAAATATTCTGCAATTGCTCTTGCGGAGGTCATTGAATAATTATCACAGATATAAGAATAAATCTGATCATAACATACCAGCCGGAGCGGGTTGGATGGAGAGACGGAAATCTGGCTGAGTAACTGCCGTTCCATAAGGGTAAAAAGTATGCCGGCAGAATAATAAAGCATATTTTGATAAAAAATCTGTTTATGATGGAATTCTTCATACATTTCAGCCAGCTGAGTATCCAGTTTATCTGTGTAGGAGACTGAAAAATAAAGATAATTCCAGTAATGTGTCCGATACAGCATATTGGAACAAAAAAGAAGAAGCATATTATTGGCTGAGATCAGATCGGAGTAATGACTTTTCAGAGAATCCAGCCTGAAAAAAATATGCAGAATCTGGCAGTCGGGATCAGGAGAAAAAGAATGAATAACCTGATGTGGGATAATACAAAAGGAATGTCTGGATAAAAAGACAGACTCCGGTGGTGTTGTCAGATCTGTTTTATAAAATCTGCAGGTGCAGTTTCCTTTAAGGATAAACAAAACATCTACAAAATCCTGCTTGCACAGACGATTTTGAAAATCAGGATCCTGCAAAAATACTGCGATTTCTTCATTGCAGCGAAAAACGTCAGATTCAGTTATACAGAAAACAGAGTTCAGGCTGTGGTTTCTGGAAATAGCAGGAAAAAGCACAGCATTAGATGCAGTTAAGATAGATTGTAATGTCTGTTTCATAGCAGACCTCCATATAATGTACTGACAGTCATTATAACAGATGCAGCAGGGAAGATACAGACCATAAAACAAGAAAATTAAATAGTCATAAAGGTGTACAAAGTACTTAATAAGGAATCTGGTGAAATGCCAGAACAGCCACCGCTACTGTGACAGGGACGAAAACCAAAAAATCACTGGAGAAATCCGGGAAGATGGTAAGTAGGATGAACTGGAGTCAGGAGACTTGCCTTTTTGATAGGAAAAGTTCTGATTCGGATGGGATACAGAAGAAATAAGCTCTGCCGGGGGTAGAGGTTTATTTTTGCGCTGATATGATGCTGAATCATATCAGCTTTTTTTGTTTCAAACACAATAAACAGATGAAAAATGAGGAGAAATGAAGATGGGAAAGGTAATTGCAAAGCGTTTTATATTTATGATACCGGTAGTTCTGGCAGTTACATTTATTATTTTTATGCTGAGTTTTATATCGGCAGGTGATGCGGCCAGAGTACTGGCAGAGCAAAAATATGAACATCCGTCACCGGAGCAGGTAGAAGAAGTGCGGCATGAGGAAGGACTGGATCAGCCTGTGCTGGTACAGTATGGAAAATGGCTGAATCAGGCACTTCATGGGGACTTTGGAAAATCATATTCTACAAGAAAACCAGCTTTTGAGGAATTAAAAAGATATTTTCCACAGACATTTAAACTGGCGGTTACTTCGTTTTTTCTGTTGCTGATCGTATCGGTTCCTCTTGGGATTCTGTCAGCGATTTATGAAAACAGGTTTCTGGATAAAGTCGTTCGTGTTTTATCATCGCTCAGTGTATCTATGCCATCTTTCTGGATTGGTCTGATGTTGCTTTATATATTTGGAGTGAAGTTAAAAGTAATCTCTGTAATTGGGGGAAATGCTGGTGGTATCCCGATTCTTGCAGCATTTGCCATGGATATCAGCTTTTTTGGAATCATGACAAGACTGATCCGTACAAATATGATACAGGTGCTGAAGCAAGATTACATACGTGCCAGCAGAGCCAAGGGATTGTCCTCTGTAAATGTGATTTTGCGTCATGGATTAAAAAATATACTGATTCCTGTGATGACACGCCTGGTATCAATGGTAATCAGCTTTTTCTGTGGCTCAGCCGTGATAGAGAGCATTTTTTCCATTCAGGGAATCGGAAATCTTGCACTGAAATCAGTGGTCACAAAAGATACTCCGGTGCTGCAATGTTTTATCTTTATTCTGGCAGTAGGCATTGTAGTGTTGAATTTTCTTGTGGATATCGCCTATTCTGCGATTGACCGGCGAATCCAGTTAAAGTAAAGGAGAAGGCATAGAATGGGAAGCAGAAGAGCACAAAAAACAGACAAAAGTATGATTCAAAATCTGTACTGGAAACGGGTATTCCAGTCACCAAAAACAAAAATAGGATTAATCGTAGTAATGATTTTTGCAGTGGCAGCTATTTTTGCACCTGTGCTGGCACCGCATGATCCGCTGCTGGTGGATGTCACGATAAAGTTAAAAAGTCCGTCAGCGGCATATCCTTTAGGCACTGATCAGCTGGGACGATGTATTTTATCAAGACTTCTCTGGGGCAGCCGATATTCATTGAGTTACAGCTTTACGGTACTTATAATTACCGTATGTGTTGGTGTGCCGATTGGATTGTTTGCCGGATATGTAGGTGGAAAAATTGATTCTGTGATCATGAGAATCATAGATGTATTTATGGCAATGCCGGTCTTTATTGTGGCACTTGCTATTGCGGGAACTATGGGAGCCAGTGGTGCTCATCTGATCCTGTCCTTATCGGTTGTATCCTGGGCAGAATATGCAAGACTTGCCCGTGCACTGACACTTCAGGAAAAAAATAAAAATTATATGACTGCATTAAAAGCCGGCGGCTGTGGTCATGCCAGAATTATATTCAGACATATATTAAGAAATATCCTGCCGTCTGTGATCGCACTGGCAACCATGGAAATCGGCTCGATTATTCTGTCCATTGCCGGCTTTTCTTTTATCGGTCTGGGTGTACAGGCACCGACACCGGAATGGGGAATCATGCTCAGTGACAGTAAAAGTTATATCCAGACTTATCCAAGTCTGATGTTTTATCCGGGCATACTGATTATGATCATTGTTCTGGCATTTAATTATCTGGGGGAGGGAATACAGAATGGAACAGCCCAAAAATGATGTTCTAAAGGTGAAAAGATTACATGTGGAGTTTCAGACCTCTCACGGAATGGTGCATGCAGTAAAAGATGTCAGTCTGGAAGTAAAAAGAGGAAGGATTCATGCATTGGTGGGAGAAAGCGGAAGCGGCAAGTCAGTTACTTCTCTGACGATTATGAATCTGCTTGCAGGAAATGGAAAGGTGATATCCGGAGATGTGACACTGAATGAAAAGAGTCTTCTGAAGTTGTCAGGAAAAGAAAAGCGACAGTTATATGGAAACAGGATTGGAATGATTTTTCAGGATCCGACAGCCGCTCTCGATCCGCTTTTTACGGTTGAGCAACTACTTCTGGAAGGTCTGAGAAAACATCATAGAATGAGCAAAAAACAGGCAAGAGAAATTGCACTGGAAAGTCTGAGGATGATGAATCTGCGTGACCCGGAAGAACTGATGAAGAAAAAGCCTTACGAATTGTCAGGTGGTATGTGTCAACGGGTTATGATCGCCATTGCCATGTCCATGAAACCAGATTATCTGATCGCAGATGAACCGACGACGGCATTGGATGTAACAGTGCAGAAACAGATTCTGGAAGAAATCTATCAGTTATCCAGGAAAGAAAATCTGGGCGTGTTATTTATCACGCATGATCTGGGTGTGGTGGCAGAAATTGCAGATGATGTTTCAATTATGAAGGACGGCGAAATAGTGGAAAACGGAACAGTCGAAGATATCTTTTATCATCCACAGCATTCATATACAAAAAAACTGTTGGATGCAGTTTTATAGGGGAAAAGTATGAGTACGTTACTAAAGGCAGAACATTTAAAGAAATATTATGGCAAGAAAAAAATAGTGAAAGCAGTGGATGATGTAAGTCTGGAAATTCATGCCGGATCATCCATGGCTCTGATCGGTGAAAGTGGAAGTGGGAAAACTACATTTGGAAAGCTGATAGCAGGTCTGGAGAAACCTACAGATGGGAAATTTTGGTTTCAGGGACAGGAAATGCAGAATTTTTCTGAAAAACAGTTCCGTCCATATCGCAAGAACCTTCAGATGATCTTTCAAAGTAGCAGCGGAGTATTTGATCCCGGGTACACGATTGGAGAAAATATCCTGGAAATTCTGAAATTACATGAAAAACTGCAAGAGGGGGAGTATGAAGAGCGAGTAAAGGAAGCTTTGATCCAGACGGGTCTGGATCCGGATATTCGTAACCGTTATGTTGGACAGATTTCAGGAGGTCAGTGTCAGAGAGCCAATATTGCGAGAGCACTGGTATTAAGACCGGAACTTGTAATTTGTGATGAACCGGTTTCCAGTCTGGATTATTCCATACGAAAGCAGATTCTGCATCTGTTAAATGAATTGCAGGAAAAATATGAGATGACCTATTTACTGATCACTCACGATTTATCCAACGTTCCATATCTCTGCAAAGAGGTGGCTATTATGTATCAGGGACGGGTAGTCGAGTTCATTGATCATACGGACAGATTAAAAGAGACAGCAGCACATCCTTATACAAAAGATTTGTTTGATTCTATTCCAGTGAAAGAACCGAGAATGCGAAGAATCGGATTACAGGAAAAGAAAATGTTTTCAGATACGATTCCGGAACAGGGCTGCCCATATCAGAACAGATGCAGTAAGTGTACAAATATATGCAGAGTGCACATACCGGAACTGACAGAAATTGCGACAGGACATTTTGCGGCATGTCATATGCTGTAAAAATATATAACAAATACAAAGGAGAGGAAGAAATGAAGAAACGAAACGTAGTAAAACTGGCAGCATTGGGAATGGTGGCAGCAACTTTGATGACAGGCGTCAATGTACAGGCAGAAGGAGAAAAAGTGGTTACAGCAATGACATCTCTTGATCTGACTCCTGAACTTTGTGATCCTGTAAAAAGTGGTCCGGACTTTCGTCTTTATGAAATGATCTATGATCCGCTGGTACGTTATGGAGAAAACGGAGAAATTGAACCTGCACTGGCAGAATCCTGGGATATCAGTGAAGATGGTACAACCTATACGTTTCATTTAAGAAAAGATGCGAAATTCTCAGACGGTACAGAGTTTAACGCAGATAATGTGCTCTGGAATTATAACAGATGGGTGGAACAGGATGTAATCGGCAACTTTTCAGCCAAACTGGAAGATGTAACAAAAGTAGATGATTATACTGTAGAATTTAAGTTTGCAGAACCATGTTATACACTGCTGATTGAATTTACTTATCCAAGACCATTCCGTTTCACCTGTGAAAGTGCACTGGATGAAGATGGAGAATTTTATCAGGAAGTGGGCACAGGAATGTGGATGATCGACAGTTATGAGAGTGGTCAGGAAGTCGTTCTGGTACCAAATCCGAATTATTATGGAGAGAAACCAAAGATTGATAAGGTTGTTTTGAAACAGGTGGTAGACGGAGATGCCAGAGTGATGGCACTGCAGAGTGGAGAGGCAGATCTGAATCTTCAGGATATTCCTTCCGAAAGCTACAGCATTATTCAGGCAGATGAAGAGTTATCAACAGAACAGCAGGTTTCCACACTTTCCTACTACCTGATTGAGAATTATGATACACCTGCACTTCAGGATATAAACGTACGTCAGGCACTGAATTATGCAACAAATAATGAAAGCATTGTAAATGACCTGTTAGATGGTTATGGTAATCCGGCAACCGGACTTATGTCTTCGACAGTTCCTTATGTAACAGAAGAAAACAGCAAAGGTTATCCATATGACCCGGATAAGGCAAAAGAACTGTTAAAAGAAGCAGGATATGAGGATACAGACGGAGACGGTATTGTAGAAAAAGACGGAGAACCGCTGAATCTCAGACTGGTATTCCAGACAGAAGAATACGCTTCCTGGAAGTCTCTGTGCGAGTTCCTGAAATCAGAATACGAAAAGATTGGTGTAGGTATTGAACTGGTAGAAGAAGAATCTGCAGCTTACTATGATGCCATCTGGTCCACAAGAGATTATGACCTGTGTATCTACCGCAGCTATGAAGATTCCTGGATGCCTCATGGTTTCCTGAAATCTATGTTTTATGCACCAGATGGAGCAAAGGCAGTAAACTGGTATGATGAAGAACTGAGCAATGATCTCGGAGAAGTATTAAAGACACAGGATGAAGAAGAACGTACTGCATTATACGATAAGATTCTGACACGTATCAATGATCAGGCAGTTACAATACCGTTATATTACCCAAACCGTGATTATATCTATAACAATACCAGACTGACCAATGTGGAACTTGCACCGACAGCCTATGAAGGCGTTAACTGGGGAACGCTGGATATAGTGGAGTAAAATATGTTTGAGGAAATCGAAAATAAGTGGACAGAAGATTCCGGTGATTATGATGACATGATCCAAAAACAATTGAGTAACAAAAGAACGGTATCTCACTGGACAAAAGAGCTGAAAAGACTTCTTGGACCTGAACCCCTTCGTATTTTAGAAGTGGGCTGCGGCCCGGGGTTTATGAGTATCATAGCAGCGCGTCTGGGACATGAGGTAAGAGCAGTCGATGGCTCATCAGGAATGGTAGAAAAAGCCAGAAGAAATATGCAGCATTATCGTCAGACGGTGGAAATCTGTCAGGAAGATGGTGTTACTCTGCCATTGGAACAGGAAGAAAGTTATGATGTGATAATTTCCAGAGATGCAGTATGGACGCTGTATGATCCGGAAAAAGCCTTCAGGCGCTGGAAGGATGTATTAAAACCAGGCGGAAGAATCATTTATTTTGATGGAGACTATCGTACCATAGAACCTACATTAAAAAATAAGATACATATGAAAATTGCTGATTTTCTTATTTATGTTACAGAGAAAAAAACATATGAAACTGACGTAAAGGAAAACAGCGGAATCTACGAAAAATTGCCATTTACGTCACAGAAGCGTCCGGAAGCGGATTTTCAGATATTAAAAAAAGTACGTTTTGCAAGAATCCAGATCAGAGAGAACCGATGGCTGAACAGTCCATGGACGATGGATTTTTGGAAATACGGATATCAGGGAAAAAAATTTATTGTAATAGCCACAAAGAAGGAGAAGTGACATGCAAAACGATAAGATTAAAGAGTACTGGGAAGGAGAAGCCGGTATTTACAGCGAGGGAATCAAAGCAGAGCTGCAGAGTGAAACAGCAGAAAACTGGAAGAATCTGATTCTGGAGTATGCACCGGAAAAAGAGCATCTGGAAGTACTGGATGTAGGATGCGGACCAGGATTTTTTGAAATAACACTGGGAAAAGAAGGACATTATGTGACTGGGATTGATATTACTGAGAATATGATCCATGAAGCAAAGGAAAATGTAAAGGCGGCAGGTTTATCTGCGGATCTGATGACAATGGACTGCCACAATCTGAATTTTCCGGATGAGACATTTGATATGGTTATCTGCAGAAATATCACATGGACGCTGGATGATCCACAGAAGGCTTACAGGGAGTGGCTGCGTGTACTGAAAAAAGGTGGACGCCTTTTGGTGTCGGACGCCTGCTGGTATCTGCATCTTTATGATGAAGAAAAGAAAAAGATTTATGAAGCACATGATGCTGCTATGTGGGAAAAATATGGAAGAGGTATCCATGCTCATGAAGATGTGGAAACAGGGAAAGAACTTAGCGGCAAGCTGTTTATGAGTGACAAAAAGCGTCCTGCATGGGATCTGGATTACATGATGGAAATTGGATTTTCCAAAGTGTTTGCGCTGCCGGATATCAGTGAGATTTCCAGAACATCTATGGAACGAGAACTGAATAAACTGACACCTCAGTTTTTGGTAGGTGGAGAAAAGTAAGATGAACCAGTTTTTTCGATTAGTATATTTTCTGAAATATGCAAAGAAGGAAACTGCAATCCGAATTTTACTGGGGCTGGGCATAGTGGGTGCCCAGTTTTCCCAGACGTGGTTTCTTGCAAAAATGGTTATAGCAGTATGCGAGAAGAGAAATATGAAAGAAATTCTACTGTGTTTTCTGGCAGAATTTCTTTCTCTTTTTATCAGAGCGAGTTTAATAAAGTATCAGGAATATTTTTTGAAAAAATATGCAGCAAAAGTGAAGAATGAGATCCGCAGTCAGATTCTGGATAAGATAATGGTTCTTGGCCCATCTTTTAAGAATGACCAGAGAACCGGAAATCTCCAGTCACTGATTACAGATGGTGTAGAATCGCTGGAAGCCTTTTTGACTCAGTATATACCACAGATTGCGGTGGTTGTTTTTACCACAATATTTATTACATCTTTTATGTGCCGCCTGGATCGGACGGTAGGTCTTCTGCTTCTTTTTATGTCGGCGGTGACGGTAATTGTACCGCATGTATTTATGCCGGCAGTATCAGATGTAATGGTACTGTACTGGAAAGAATATGCACAGTTAAATGCACAGTATATCGATGACATGCAGGGGATGAGTACTTTGAAATCACTGGGAGTCAGCAGAAAAGAAGGAAGAAGGCTGAAGGCTCAGGCCATTGGATTTGCGGCAGAATCTATGAGAAATCTGGGAATATCACTTTCAGATTCTACATTAATTACGATCTGCATTACAGCAGGAACCAGTATCAGCATCCTGTTATCTGCCATTCATGTGGCACAGGGAAAGATTCCCTATGCAGTACTGATACAGGTTCTGTTTCTGGCAGGTGAATGTCTGAAACCGATGAATGATTTAAGTATTTACTGGCATAACAGTTATACGGGATTATCAGTTGCCGAGGAATTATTGTATGTTCTGGATTATCCGGTTTCGGAAAAAACAAAAGAAGATCTGCAGAATACAGGAATTGGGGAGAAGCCGGAAATCGTATTACAAAATCTGTCATTTCAATATGAAAAAGATGGCGTCGATGTATTAAAAAATGTGGATATGGTGTTTGAGTCCGGCAAGATTACTGCAATTGCAGGAAAGTCAGGATCCGGGAAATCCACAATTGTAAATCTGCTCCTTGGATTTTATGAAACTGAAAAAAACAGAATTCAAATCGATGGGAAGGCATTGGGAAGCTTCGAACCAGATTATCTGAGAAGTCGGATTTCGGTAGTGTTTCAGGATAGTTTTCTGTTTTATGGTACGGTAAAGGATAATATCCGGATGGCCAGACCAGAAGCATCGGATGCGGAGATCATGCAGGCGGCTATGTCGGCGAATGCCCATGAATTTATTGTAAACCTTCCAAATGGATATGACACATTGGTGGGAGAACGTGGAGCTACGCTTTCCGGAGGAGAAAGACAAAGAATTGCCATTGCCAGAGCAATCTTAAAGAATGCGCCAATTCTGATTCTGGATGAAGCAACTTCCAGTGTGGACTGTAAAAATGAGCAGGAAATACAAAATGCACTGAAAGAGGCTATGAAGGATCGCACAACCTTGGTGATCGCACATCGTATGACGACAATTGAGGATGCGGATCGGATTTATGTCATGCAGAATGGATGTGTAGAAGGATGTGGAACGCATGAGGAATTACTGCAGAAAGATCAAATTTATCAGAATCTGGTGAGGGCACAAAGCTATGAATAAAGAAGAACAGAAATTTACAAGATTGAAAAATGTCATACGGCTCTCGAAGAGGCTGAAAAAATATCGTCTGCGTATGGTGGCGGCAATTGCGGCAGGAGTGGGAAATCAGTTATCGATGGTGGCTGCATCTGTGCTTGGGGCATGGACAGTAGGTCTGGCAATTGATGGAAAACTGATGCAGGAACTGAATTATGTGATCGCGGCTACGATAGCAGTAATTATCATCCGGATTGTGTTTTACGTGTTGGAAATGTGGATTTGCCACGATGTGGCATTTAAGGTACTTGCTGATTTTCGAATACAGTTGTTTGATTCTATAGAAAGAGTGTCGCCGGCAATTTTGCTGAATATGCGTTCAGGACAGCTTGCATCCACATTAATGGGAGATGTAGAGATCATGGAATGGTTTTTTGCCCATACCTTTGGAAGTGTTCTGGTTGCAATTATTACACCTGTTATTTTAATGATTATTTTATGGCAGATACTTCCGATTCTGGATCTGGTAATGCTTCTTTTGGCAGTAACAGCGGTCATCATACCGATATGGATGAAAAAGAAAGCAGATGCACAGGGAAGAGAAGTCAGGGAAGCTCTGGCAGATGCCAATGCGGTAACGTTAGAAGGAGTGCAGGGATTAAAAGAAATACTGACTCTGAATTATAGAACAGGATACGAGGAAAAGAACAGGGCATACCTGGAACGTATGTATAAAAAGCAGTTTTCATACAGTAAACGGCTGGGTACAGAAGGAATGCTGCTTCAGATGGTACTTGGAGTATCCGGCCTTGTGGCGGCACTGATAGCGGCATGGTATGTAGGAAAGGACGGAATGGCAGTTTCCATGTATACAGTTATTGTGGTACTGTCTGCAATGATTCTGGGACCTGTCATTGAGGTCTGCAATACAGCAAGAAACTTTGGGTTGATTTTTGCAGCAGCAGACCGGATTTACCGGGTGCTGGAAGCAAAACCGCTGGTACAGAATTCCGGAAATGATATCAATACAAAGGATCTGACACCGGAAATATGTTTTGAGAATGTAAGTTTTCGATACAGAGAGGATCTGGAGGCTGCTGTGGAAGATATTTCATTTCGGATTCAACCGGGGGAACATGTAGCCATTGCAGGGGCATCCGGTGCAGGAAAAACAACTTGTATCCAGTTACTGCTTCGAAACTGGGAGCCTGAAAAAGGATGTATTCGTATTGGAGGAAAAGATATACGAGACATATCTTTAAGGAGCCTGAATGAAATGTATGCCACGGTATTACAGGATGTGTATTTATTTCAGATACCGATTTTGGAGAATATTCGTCTCGGAAGAAGCAGTGCAACGGATGAAGAAGTAATGGAGGCAGCAAGGAAAGCATTCGCCCATGAATTTATTACAGAGCTTCCGGATGGTTATCAGACGATTGCAGGAGAAGGCGGGGTAAAACTATCCGGTGGTCAGAGACAGCGTATAGCGATAGCAAGAGCACTGCTAAAAGATTCTCCGATTTTGGTTTTCGATGAAGCTGTATCCAATCTTGATACTGAAAATGAAAGAAAGATCCAGGAGTCGATAGAGCGAAGTGCCAAAAACTGTACGGTAGTGATGATAGCACACAGATTATCTACGATTAAATCTGCGGATCGGATTATCTGTCTGGATCATGGAAAAATAGTTGAGATGGGAACATTTAAAGAACTAATGAAGAAAAACGGATATTTAAAAAAGCTGTTGGAAAACAGCGAAGAAATGAAATCAGGGCAAATGTCGAGTAAGAAACAGAATGCATAAAAATAATCCGGAATGTTTGTGTGTTCATTCATATGTACAATGTGAGGAGTTCAAAAATAAGAAGGGCCTGCTCATGGAGAACTATTTTATATTCTCCAAGGGCAGGCCTTTTCTGTGGAACATCTTTTGGTTACAGAATATATAAAAATTTTATATATGTATTGACATCCGTCCGTTTCCGACGTATATTATATATAAATATTTTACATATGTTTTGGGAGGTGATTCAATGTATTTTCCGGTATCAGCATTACTGATCGAATACATAATCCTGACGGTGATAGAGAGCAGGGATTCTTATGGTTATGAGATCAGTCAGACCGTAAAGAAGGCTGCTGACATTAAAGAATCTACGCTTTATCCGATATTAAAGAAATTACAGAATGCAGGATATCTGACCACGTATTCGCAGGAGTATCAGGGAAGAAAACGAAAATACTACTCAATTACAGAAGAAGGAAAGGCACAGATCGCATATCTGAGCAATGAATGGAAAATTTACAAAGATACGGTAGATGGGATCATTGAAGGGAGGATAAGAGGTTGAGCAGAGAAGAATATCTGAATCAATTGCATAAATATCTGCGCAAGCTTCCGAGACAGGAATATGAAGATGCGATGGATTATTTTACCGAGTATTTTCAGGAGACAGATGAGGAAGGCGCAGAAGAACTGATGAAGGAACTTGGCACGCCGAAGGAGGCTGCCAGAGATCTTATGACTAATCTTCTGGATAAGAAGATTGAAGATCACCAGAACTATGAAGCAGACGGACAGACCAGAGCCGAACAGAAAGGCTCCGGAAAGCATGTGGTATGGATTGCATTACTGGTGTTATTTGCGGCGCCGGTGGGAGCCCCGCTTCTGGCAACTCTGGCAGCAGTTGTTCTTTCATTAGTCGTGTGTGCATTTGCAGTTCTGTTATGTGTAGTGCTGTTTGCAGCAGCTCTGTTGATGGTTGGTGGTAAGGTTTTTATTCGTGGTATACTGGCAGTTCCGTTTTCAATGAGCGGATTTGCAATGCTCGCAGGAAGCGGACTGCTGGCTGTAGGAGCAGGCATTCTTGGTGTACTGTTGTGCGTATATCTGTGTAAATGGAGCGGCATGCTGATTGCAAAGCTGGTGCGACGTGTTACAGGCAGAAAGAGAGGTTAGGGCGATGAAAAGATGGGTAAAGGCATGGCTGGCAGCAGGAGTAGGATGCTGTGTATGTGGTGCAGTTCTGCTGGGAATCGGTGCTGCAAGTGGTGGAAGTAAATATGTGAAGGAAGCAGATTTGAACCGGCTGGAAGGATCTGCAAAAAGAAGTGATAATGAGGCAGTCCTTGAGAAGACAAAGCTTGATGATTTCGATTCCGTAGATATTTCCATGTCAGATATGAATCTGCAGGTGGTCAGCTCGGATGATCAGTTCTGTTATATTTCTTATCAGGCCTCTGACCAGAAGAAAGAGCCGATCAGTTATCAAGTAAGGGATGGTAAATTAACGATTCAGGAAAATAGCAATGATGGTAAGAGCTATTATCATGTTGATATCGGATTTTTATCAGGACTTTTTGGTGGAAACCTACTTACTACGGATGAAAATGTGGTAACACTTTATGTACCGGAAGGTCAGAAATGGAAGACAGCAAATATCAAATCAGATCTGGGAAATGTGCTTCTGAATGACTGTGAGATTGAAAATGGCACTGTTCAGACGGATTCAGGAGATATGTTTTTTAAAAATTGTGATTTCGAAGATTTGAAAGTAGATACTGACATGGGAACCCTTTGTTTTATTGGTAAAGAAGCTGTGATGCGTACTTGGAACATACAAGTGGATACTGAGATGGGAAATATCAATGCAGATGATGCGCTGGGGGGAAAAGTGCTGGAGGATGAGGATGACAGCGATATTTCTTACACCCAGAAAGGAAAGGGTGGTAATCTGGTGATCAGGACCGATAGCGGAGATGTCAGCCTGAAGTGCAGATAACAAAAACAGCGGTTTGTTCATTTTGACTAAAAAAAAACGGTATTTCAAATAAAGGTTGTCAAAAATTCACCTGTCATTTATAATTTAAAGGATAACAAATCTTTAATGGATGAGGAGGAGTTTCCAATGAACGTTACTGAAATCAGACGTCCAGCTGATATGGAAAGAATTACAACACCGGAACTTGCAAAGGCTTTTATTGACGAGCAGGTTGCACTGATCAAAGAACAGGTAGGAGATAAGAAAGTTCTTCTTGCACTTTCAGGTGGAGTTGATTCATCTGTTGTTGCAGCGCTTCTGATCAAGGCAATCGGTCAGCAGTTAGTATGTGTTCATGTTAATCATGGTCTGCTTCGTAAAGGTGAACCAGAGGAAGTAATTGAAGTATTCCGCAATCAGATGAACGCAAACCTTGTTTACGTGGATGCGACAGATCGTTTCCTTGAAAAACTGGCAGGAGTCGATGATCCTGAGACAAAGAGAAAAATCATCGGTGGAGAATTCATCGAAGTATTTGCTGAAGAAGCAAGAAAACTTGAAGGAATTGAATTCCTGGCACAGGGTACAATCTGGCCGGATATCCTTGAATCAGAAGAAGGAATCAAGGCTCATCATAATGCCGGTGGACTTCCGGAGGATATGGCTTTTGAACTCGTAGAGCCAGTCAGAATCCTGTTTAAGGATGAGGTTCGTGTTGTTGGTGATGAACTTGGTCTGCCACATGGTATGGTTTATCGTCAGCCATTCCCGGGACCGGGACTTGGTGTTCGCTGCCCAGGTGCTATCACACGTGATCGTCTGGAAGCTGTTCGTGAATCTGATGCAATTCTTCGTGAAGAATTTGCAAAGAACGGACTGGAAGGAAAAGTATGGCAGTATTTCACAGTTGTTCCGGAATTCAGATCTACCGGAATCAAGGATGGCAAACGTGCTTTTGAGTGGTGCTGTATCGTTCGTGCAGTATGCACAACAGATGTTATGACAGCAACTGTTGCTGAAATCCCACACGAACTGATGGTTCATATCACAGATCGTATCACACACGAAGTTGCTGGAATCAACCGTGTACTTTATGACTTCACACCGAAGCCGACCGGCACTGTAGAGTTTGAATAGAATATTTGTAAATACAAAGGCGTTTTGGGATTTTTACACATTTTTTACAGTATCACGATTAAGGATTTTATATACTTTTGTTATCGTTTTTTTGTTTAAAACGATGAAAGAAAA
The DNA here is from genome assembly GCF_934372025.1 of uncultured Blautia sp. Classification (GTDB taxonomy): domain Bacteria; phylum Bacillota; class Clostridia; order Lachnospirales; family Lachnospiraceae; genus Blautia_A. The sequence goes on along the minus strand of NZ_CAKROJ010000041.1, from coordinate 984 downwards.
GGATGCCTGGAGGTGAATGCTGTAACAGCAGCCGGGCAAAAGGTGAAGAATGTGATTGATTTTAATTCCAAAAAGGGATTTATCTGCGACATGGATGGAGTCATCTATCATGGAAACAGATTACTGCCGGGTGTGAAAGAGTTTGTGGCCTGGCTTCAGGAAGAAAATAAACAATATTTATTTTTGACAAATAACAGTGGAATGACACAAAAAGAGCTGCGTCAGAAGCTGCTGCGTATGGGACTTGATGTTCCAGAAGAACATTTTTACACAAGTGCATTAGCTACGGCAGAGTTCCTGAAACAGCAGGCTCCGGGCTGCTCGGTGTTTGCAGTAGGAGAAGCAGGACTGACCAACGCATTATATGATGCAGGGATTGTAATGAATGACATGAATCCGGACTATGTTGTGATTGGTGAAGGAAGAAATTATTCCCTGGAAACACTTACCAAAGCAGTTAATCTTGTACTGAATGGTGCAAAACTTATCGGCTCAAATTCAGATGTATCAGGTCCAATTGAAAATGGAATTGCACCTGCCTGCGGAGCATTGGTTGCGCCGATTGAAATAGCAACAGGCAAACAGGCATATTTCTGTGGAAAACCAAATCCTCTTATGATGCGGACTGGCCTCAGATTACTGGGATGTCATTCTGAAGAAGCGGTAATCATAGGGGATCGTATGGATACAGATATTATTGCAGGAACCGAAAGTGGTGTAGCAACAGTACTGGTTTTATCAGGAATTTCAGATGAGAATACACCGTCAAAATACGCATATCAGCCGACCGTTATTTTATCCGGAGTAGGCGAGATTGTAAAAGAAGCTAAGAACATGAATTGAAAATATACAGTTTATTATATGGCCGATATTCAATAGAGTATCGGCCGTTTTTCGTGTATTTATCTATATGACAACAAATTGGCATTGATGAGAAAATAGACGGAGAGTATAATAAAGTGAAAAATATTTGTACTGAAGGAG
>NZ_CAKROJ010000040.1 GCF_934372025.1 uncultured Blautia sp. | reverse complement strand
GGTGGTGTGGTTGGTTCTATGATCGTGGCAATGCAGAAAGGTGTTGCACGAGGAATCTTCTCTAATGAAGCTGGTCTTGGTAGTGCACCGATCGCAGCAGCAGCAGCGCAGACAAAAGAACCGGTTCGCCAGGGGCTGGTAAGTATGACAGGTACATTTATCGATACAATTGTTATCTGTACTATGACAGGTCTTTCTATTGTCCTGACAGGTGCATGGCAGGTAGAAGGTCTTGAAGGTGTTCAGGTTACTACTTATGCATTCCAGAATGGACTTCCGCTGCCTCACAAACTGACAGCATTTATCCTGATGCTCTGTCTGGTATTCTTCGCATTTACAACCATTCTCGGATGGGATTACTACAGTGAACGTTGTCTGGAATATCTGACAAACGGACATCAGAAGAAGATCATTGTATATCGCTGGTTATACATTCTTGCGGTATTCAGCGGTCCATATATGACAGTAAGTGCTGTATGGACAATCGCAGATATCTTCAATGGTCTGATGGCAATCCCGAATATGATCGCACTCTTTGCACTGAGTGGCGTGATCGTAAAAGAAACAAAAGATTTCTTCAAAGCAGAAAAACATAAAATTTAATTCACTGTTTTTATTCTTTAGTATCTGGTATACTCTAAATATAAAAGAATTTGGAGGATATTACCATGCATATAATTGAAAATGATCAGCTTCGTGTGACAGTCAGTGACCACGGCGCAGAATTAACAGGAATTTTTGACAAAAAGAATAACAGAGAAGTAATCTGGAATGCAGATCCGGCATACTGGAAACGTCATGCACCGGTTCTTTTTCCAAATGTAGGCCGTTATTATGAAGACCATTGCCTGATAGGTGGAAAAACATATACTTCAGGGCAGCATGGTTTTGCACGTGACATGGAATTTGTCTGCACAGAAGAGACGGATAATTCAGTGACTCATTTACTTGAGGCAACAGAAGAAACAAAAAAGATATGGCCATACGTGTTTCAGCTGTACATTACTCATACACTGAATGATCGTGACCTGACTGTCACATGGAAAGTTGTCAACAATGATCAGGAGACAATGTATTTTACCATCGGTGGACATCCGGCATTTAATGTTCCGGTTCTTACGGGAACAGCACGTGATGAGTATTATCTTACTTTCAGCGGACAGAAAGAATTGAAGTATCATCTGATCAATCCGGCATATGGAACGGCGATCCCAGAAGAAACGTATACGCTTGCACTTGAAGATGGTAAATGCAAAATAGATGCGCATATGTTTGATAAAGATGCATTGATCTTTGATGAGGGACAGATCACAAAAGCAGGAATTGCTCTGCCGGATGGAACGCCATATCTGGAAATGTCCTGCGATGGTTTTCCGAACTTTGGTATCTGGTCAGCCGGGAATGCACCGTTTGTATGTCTGGAACCATGGATGGGACGCTGTGATAATACAGGCTATGATAAAGAGCTGTCTCAGAAGCCGAATATTAACACATTAAAGCCGGCGGAAGTGTTTGATAAATCCTATACTATTTCAATTAAATAAGATGTTGCGGGCAGCAATGTCCAAATAAAAAGAAGGTGTTCGGCCGGTATGGCTGAACACCTTCTTTAACTAATACTGTTTTATTTTGTTTCGTCGATTTTCAGGCGTCCTTTTAATGCTACACAGCAGGCAAGGTCTCCGATAACGTTGACACAGGTTGCACCCATATCACAAAGTGTGTTGATGCTGATATATACACCCATGATTCCGGCCGGAAGTCCTGCCATAGTTGCGAGTGCGGCGAAGGATGCGATCGCACCGCCAGGAACACCAGGTGTTCCGACAGAAAGAAGTACATTTGCAAGAAGTACGATGACCATCATGGATACGCTGACATTAATTCCGCATGCGTTCGCGAAGAACATGATCATAAAGGACATCAGGATGGAAACAGCGTCCATGTTTACGGTTGCACCAAGAGGAATTGCAATACTGGTGATCTTGTTGGAAACACCCATTCCTTCTTCCATGCACTGTTTACTGATCGGAATGGTTGCAGAACTGGAACATGTTCCAAAAGCATTCAGTGCTGCAGGCATGATTGCCTTGAAGAATTTGAACGGGCTTTCTTTACCAATCACTTTGACAGCAAGACCATATACAACAAATGCAAAGATAAAGAATGCCAGATACAGGATGATCAGCTGAGTTGCCAGTGAGATAATGGTCTCTGTACCGTTGGCTTCTACAACAGGTACGATAGTACAGAAGACACCGATTGGTGTGAAGTACATGATCGTGCTAATGATTTTAAGACATACTTCATTCAGTGAATCGATCACGTTCAGAAGCGGCTGTCCTTTTTCTCCGACTGCGATCAGAGTAAAGCCGATAATGACTGCAAAAACAAGAACCTGAAGCATATTTCCCTGTGCAAAAGCCGATACAGGATTTGATGGGATCAGGTTTTTGACGGTGTCCAGGATATTGCTCATATCTGTGGCTGCGATGTCTGAGGTTGCCATCTCAAAGGAGACACCTTTTCCAAGGTGGATCAGTCGAGGGATAACCAGGCCGGCAAGACTGGCAAGAGCAGTTGTGCAAAGGAAAAACACCATGGAAGCACCTGTGATCTTACCGGTGGTTTTGATACTGCCAATACTGCATATTCCCATTACAACGGAACAGAATACGAGTGGAAAGATCATCATGTTCAGCGCATTCATATAAATGCCGCCGAGAAGACTGGTAACTGTCAGAACCGGTGCGAAACGGTCTGCCAGAAACAGGCCGGTCAGGATACCAAGAATCAGACCGGTAAAGATCGCACCGGTGATATGCTTCTGGTACCATGCATAAAATTTTTTCATTTTATAACCTCCTCAAAATGGTACGTTTTGACGAAAAACACTGAAAACGTACGAAATATAGAGAAAATTATAGCATGTGTCTGCATTTGGTGTCAAGAAAACCGTAATATCCAAAGGCATTTTATGCAGGTTTTATGCACCTTTTTCTTATGGAAAAAAAGCGGTTTTATTTCACAAAAAAATATGCTATAGTTACAGATAAGGTTTTTAGATTTACAAATGATGACTGGGGGGAATAACGGTGGAGAAGGCCGTATTACATAAGAATGAACTGGAGTACTTCTTTGTGGAGGAATCTTATGGAGGAAACCAGGATCTGTTTCCGGATGTGACGATGAGAGATGGTGGTTGTGGCGCAATAGCAGCTTGTGAGAGCTGTATTTATTTTGCCAGAAAAAATGAGATGAAGCATCTTTATCCACATCCACTCAGGGAGATCAGCTGGGCGGAATATCATGATTTTGCATATGTGATGAAACCTTATCTTTGTCCGAGACCAAACGGGATCGATACACTGGAACTTTTTATGGATGGATTTGGTGAATACCTAGCAGATATGCATGATACTGATCTTAAGATGGAAGCTTTTCATGGAACACATACTTATGAGGAGGCAGTCTGTGCGGTACGTGAGCAGATAGATCATGCCTGTCCGATTCCATATCTGATGCTGAAGCATAAGAACAAAAAGGGACCTCTGGAGGATTATATCTGGCACTGGTTTATACTGGCCGGTTATGAAGAAAAAGAGGACGATCTTCTGGTAAAGGCAGTTTCCTATGGAGAATACAAGTGGTTTTCTTTAAAGGAAATGTGGGATACCGGATATGACAGAAAAGGCGGAATGATTTTGTATCATATATAAAACAGACAGGAGGATGTGAAGAACATGCTCCTTTGCTTTTGGGAGGTGAAGAGTTGGAAACCAGAGAAATACTGACGCGATTTAAAAACGGAGAATTATCAATAGAAGAAGCAGAACATTATTTTCGCAAAGAGCCGTTTGAAGAAATGGATGAATATGCGAAACTGGATTCTCACAGAGAAATCCGTTCGGGCTTTCCGGAGGTGATTTTTTGCAGTGGAAAGGCTGATCAGCATTTTGTACAGATTTTCAGGAAACTCTATGAAGATAATGGTGAAGTGTTTGGTACGAGAGCATCCAGACATCAGTATGAGCTTGTGAAAGATATTCTTCCGGGTGTGGAATACGACGAACTGTCGCATATCATAAAGATAGAAAAGAAAGATAAAGAGCATATTGGCAAGATCGCAGTCTGTACTGCAGGAACAGCAGATATTGCTGTGGCAGAGGAAGCAGCTCAGACAGCAGAATACTTTGGTTCTCATGTAGAACGGATCTTTGATGTTGGTGTAAGCGGGATTCACAGACTGTTTTCGAGACTGGATGTAATTCAGGATGCCAACTGTGTAATTGCAATAGCGGGAATGGAAGGAGCTCTTGCAAGTGTGATCGGCGGACTGGTGGACAAACCGGTTATTGCAGTACCGACATCGGTGGGATATGGCGCAAGTCTGAATGGTCTGTCAGCACTCCTTACGATGATCAATTCCTGTGCAAACGGAATCGCAGTCGTGAATATTGATAATGGATATGGGGCCGGATATATTGCAACACAGATCAACCGGCTGGCATCCAGAAATCATCATACAGAATAAAACGGGAGAATCAGAATTTAAAGAAACAGGTGGATATATGGGTAAAACATTATATTTGGAATGTTATTCGGGAATCAGTGGAGATATGACAGTAGCGGCACTTCTGGATCTGGGAGCTGATCAGAAGGTGCTGGAGAAGTCTCTAAAGAGTCTTCCGGTGGAAGGGTTTCGCACAGAAATTTCAAGGGTAAAGAAATCCGGACTGGATGCCTGTGATTTTAATGTGATTCTGGAACAGGATAATCATGATCATGACATGGAATTTCTCCATGGGAAAGAAAGAGAACATCATCATGAGCATGGAACAGAACACTTTCACAAAGAGAAAGTACACCATCATGAACACAGTCATGAAATGCATATGCATGTTCACCGTGGAATCAGAGAAATCACAGAGATCATCACAAAAGCAGAAATGACAGACAGAGCCAGAACGATGGCACTGAGAGTATTTGAAATACTGGCTGAGGCTGAAGCAGAAGCGCATGGAGTTCCTGTAGAAGAAGTTCATTTTCATGAAGTCGGTGCAGTGGATTCCATCGTGGACATTGTGGCGATCGCAGTCTGTATGGATGATCTGGATATCACAGAGGTGATCGTGCCGGTTCTGTATGAAGGTACCGGATTTATCCGTTGTCAGCATGGACAGATTCCGGTTCCGGTTCCGGCGGTATCACATATAGCAGCAGCGCACAGACTGAAACTCAGGATCACGGATATACAGGGAGAACTGGTAACACCGACAGGTGCGGCTGTGGTGGCTGCTTTCCGTACCTCGGAGCAGCTTCCGGAAGATTTCAGGATTTTAAAAACAGGACTTGGCGCAGGTAAACGTCAGTATCAATGTCCGGGTATCCTGCGTGCCATGCTGATCCAGCGTGACACAGAAGAAAAGAAGGAAGACAGAATCTGGAAACTGGAAACAGATATAGACGACTGCAGTGGGGAAACAATGGGATACGTTATGAAGCTTCTGTTGGAAAATGGTGCAAGAGAAGCTCATTACACACCGATTTATACAAAGAAAAATCGCCCGGCATATACGCTGACAGTGATCTGTAAGAAGGAAGACAGAGAGAAACTGGAAAATCTGATCTTTGCAGAAACAACCACGATCGGAATCCGAAAAATGGAGATGGAGCGTACGATTCTCAAGAGAGAGATTCAGAAAAAAGAAACTTCTCTTGGGGTGGCGGTTGTAAAAGCATGCACATTACCGGACGGACAGATGAAATATTATCCGGAATATGAAAATGTGCAGTATCTTGCAGAAAAAAATCGGATCAGTCTGCAGGAAGCATATGACAGGATCAGAAGTTATTGGACAACAGAAAGGTGAGACATAACATGAAAACAGGACTTGTTTTGGAAGGCGGCGCAATGCGCGGAATTTACACAGCCGGAGTGCTGGATGTGTTTTTGGAGAATGGGATTCATTTTGACGGAGTAATCGGTGTTTCTGCCGGAGCACTGCACGGGTGCTCGTTTGTTTCCGGGCAGAAGGGGCGAAGTCTTCGCTATACTTTGAAATATCGTAATGACAAACATTTTATGAGCTTCTGGAGCCTGCTTCATACAGGTGAGGTAGTAGGAGAACAGTTCTGTTATCATGATATTCCGGAAAGACTGGATCCATTTGATTATGAGGCATTTGTGAAATCAGATACAGACTTTTATGCGACATGTACCAATGTGGAAACAGGAAAAGCGGAATATATTAAAATCACAGATATGCTGACACAGATTGATGCTATGCGGGCATCTGCATCCATGCCGTATGTATCCAGAATTGTAAAGTATCATGATATGAAACTTCTTGATGGCGGATGTGCAGACAGTATTCCGGTTGAGGCTTTTAAAAAGATGGGATATGACAGGATCGTAGTTGTACTTACCAGAGAAGCAGGATTTGTCAAAAAACCGGAAAATATCAAAATGGCAGAAATACGCTATCATAAATATCCGGAGTTTGTGCATACCTTGCAGAATCGTCATGTAGTTTATAATCACAGTCTGGATGTGATCAAAAAAATGGAACAGACAGGTGAAGCATTTATGATCCAGCCGGACAGGAAACTGGAGGCTGGCCGTATGGAGAGTGATCTGGATGTGATCCGTCAGACGTATGATCTTGGAGCCAGAGACGCGCGTATTCGAATGAAAGCGCTGAAAGAATGGATGGCAGCAGAGCAGGAATAAGAAATATATCAGATGTGAGAACAGCTGATGTTGTGAAATACAGGAGACAGATATGCCAGAAGAACATGAAATGAAAGTAATTGCAAGAATTCATAATGATTTTCCTACAAAGTTTGGAATCCCTCATCAGAGCAATCGGCTGGAAGCACTGAAAGCAACGATCGTATTTGAGCCGGAGTATCGTATCCGGGAGGCATTTCGCGGACTGGAGGAGTACAGCTATATCTGGCTGATCTGGCAGTTTTCGGAAGCAGTGAGAGAAGACTGGTCACCTACAGTGAGACCGCCGAGACTTGGGGGAAACACACGAATGGGTGTGTTTGCCACAAGATCTCCGTTTCGTCCAAACAGCCTGGGACTGTCATCGGTACGACTGGAAAAAATAGAACTGGATACGGAACTTGGACCGGTATTGCATATAGCGGGAGCTGATCTGATGAACGGTACTCCGATTTATGATATTAAACCGTATCTTCCATATGCAGACAGTCATCCGGATGCAAAGGGAGGATTTACAGACCATATAAAAGATTACAGACTTCAGGTGGAATTTCCGGAAGAACTGATTGCAAAGGTGCCGGAAGAGCAGAGAGAGGCATTAACAGAAGTTCTTGCAAATGATCCGCGTCCACGGTACCAGAACCGACCGGAAAAGATATATGGACTTGCTTACGGTACAAATGATATTCATTTTAAGGTAAAAGACAATATACTCACAGTCTGTGGAGTGAACAGTATCAGGTGACATAAATAACAGACATACCGGAATAAAAATCCTTTGACAAACAAAACAATGTATGATAGTATTTTTATACACAGTTAGTATACACTAACTAAGAGGGCAGGCGGATCACATATCCGCTTTACTTTTAAAATACGAGTTAGTTTAGAATAACAAAGGAGAGGTGATATTATGAGCATTGTGATTGTCGGAGGAAATGAACGTATGGTATGTCAATATGAGGATATCTGCAAAGGATATGGATGTAAGGCAAAGGTATTTGCCAAAGAAAAAGGAACTATGAAGAAAAAAATCGGTGCTCCGGATCTACTGATCCTGTTTACCAGTACAGTTTCTCACAAAATGGTAAATTGTGCAGTAGAAGAAGCAAAGAAGAAATCCATTCCTGTCTGCAGATGTCATACCAGCAGCGCATCTGCTCTTGAGAACATTCTTCGTGAATATTGTGCATAAATATTAGAATTTTATAAAGAAATACTTGCAATTTTTTTATAAAGAAACACTTGCAAAACCCTTTTTTTTTCAATAAAATAAAAGACAAGATTTTCTTACTGAAAAGAAAAAGCTACTGTCAGTAAAATGTACAGCAGCAAGAAAACAGAAGGGTGAGAAGTATTATTATGAAAAAAGTGGTAAAATTCGGAGGAAGCTCTCTGGCCAATGCGGAACAGTTTCAGAAGGTTGGAGATATCATCAGAAGTGAGGAGAGCAGACGTTATGTGGTGCCGTCTGCACCGGGCAAAAGATTTTCCGCAGACACAAAAGTAACAGACCTTTTATATGCCTGCTATGACAAGGCTGAAGAAGGTGTGGATTTCAGCGATGTTCTTGCAGAAATCAAGGAACGTTTTTATGAGATTATCAAGGGATTAAATCTGGATCTTTCTCTTGAAGAAGAATTCAAACAGATCGAAGCAGATTTCAAAGCACAGGCAGGAAAAGAATATGCAGCGTCACGAGGAGAATTTCTTAATGGTAAAGTTATGGCGGCATATCTTGGATACGAGTTTATTGATTCTGCAACAGTGATCCGTTTTGATAAGAATGGTAATTTTGATGCGGACAAGACAGACAGATTGTTGTCCAAACGTCTGCAGAAGTGTGAAAGAGCCGTTATTCCGGGATTTTATGGTGGTATGGAAGATGGAACAGTCAGAACCTTCTCAAGAGGTGGTTCTGATGTCACTGGTTCTCTGGTAGCAAAGGCTATCCATGCAGATATCTATGAAAACTGGACAGATGTATCCGGGTTCCTTGTAACAGACCCGAGAATTGTTGAAAATCCGGCAGTGATCGAGACCATCACATACAGAGAACTCCGTGAGCTTTCTTATATGGGTGCAACCGTACTTCATGAAGATGCAATCTTCCCGGTACGTAAAGAAGGTATTCCGATCAATATCCGTAATACAAACCGTCCGGAAGACAAGGGAACATTTATTGTGGAGAGCACCTGCCGTAAGCCGAAATACGTGATCACAGGTATTGCCGGCAAGAAAGGCTTCTGTTCAATCAATATTGAGAAATCCATGATGAACAGCGAAATTGGATTCGGAAGAAAAGTTCTTCAGGTATTTGAAGACCAGGGAATCAGTTTTGAACATGTTCCATCAGGAATTGATACTATGACTGTCTATGTACATCAGGACGAATTTGAGGAAAAAGAACAGCAGGTAATTGCGGGCATTCATCGTGCAGTACAGCCGGATTTCGTAGAGATGGAGTCTGACCTGGCACTGATCGCAGTTGTCGGACGTGGAATGAAGTCACAGAGAGGTACCGCAGGTCGTGTATTCGCCGCATTGGCACATGCACATGTAAATGTTAAAATGATCGACCAGGGCTCCAGTGAGCTGAATATTATCATAGGTGTGGAAAACAGAGATTTTGAGGCAGCTGTAAAGGCTATTTATGATATTTTTGTTATGACACAGATGTGATCAGATTCAGGAGGATGAAGCTATGGTTGAAAAACAGATCAGATTAAATGCGACTGAGGAAGTAAAGGAATTCGTCAATGAGGCGGCAAAATGTGATTTCGACATCGACATTTCCTATAACAGAATTGTTATTGATGCAAAATCTCTTCTGGGTATTCTGAGCATGGATCTCACCAGAGAACTTACAGTAAGATGTTATGGAGAAAGCAAGAGATTCAATAAAGTAATAGAGAAATTTGCTGTAGCGTAAAGAATGTTCAGCAAACTGAGGCGCATATCCTGAAAGGGATAGGCGCCTTTTTCTGAAAGTATGTATCTGATACAGAACAGTCTGGAACAGACGTAAGGATAATCGTTATGGATGGCAGGAGCAGTATGGAAAAACCGGTGATACGGATTTCAGTTCGAAATCTGGTGGAATTTATATTGAGAAATGGTGACCTTGAAAGTGGCGGAGGGGTTGCGGACAAAGAAGCAATGCTGAAAGGAAGCCGTCTGCATCGTAAGATCCAGAAGCAGATGGGAAGCCATTATCAGGCAGAGGTTTCATTAAAAAAAGATACAGAATATGAGGATCTGATCCTGCGGGTAGAAGGCCGCGCGGATGGTATTTTCACACAGGATGACAGAGTCTGCATTGACGAGATCAAAGGTGTGTACAAAAATCCGGAACTGATGGAAGAACCGGTTTCCGTGCATCGTGCACAGGCTCTTTGTTATGCCTGGATTTATCTGGACGCACATGAAATGGACGAAATTGATGTCCAGATGACATATGCACATCTGGATACGGAAGTGATCAGACGGTTCAGGGAAACACTTACGAGAGAAAAACTCAAAAAATGGTATCAGGAACTGACAGATTCTTATCATAAGTGGCTGGCCTATCAGATCGCATGGAGAAAAAAACGCAACCAGTCCATGCAGCAACTGGAGTTTCCGTTTGAATACCGGAAGGGACAGCGGGAAATGGTTGCCGGTATTTATCATGCGATTTCCAGAAAAGAGCAGATTTTTATTCAGGCGCCGACAGGTGTCGGGAAAACAATGTCGGCTGTTTTTCCGGCGGTCCGTTCTATTGGGGAAGGCAAGGCAGAAACACTTTTTTATCTGACAGCAAGAACGATCACGAGGACGGTTGCGCAGGATGCCTTTGAGATTCTGAGACAAAAAGGACTTTTTTTTAAGGTGGTTACGATCACTGCAAAAGAGAAGCTGTGTTTCTGCGAAGAACCGGACTGTGATCCGGAAAAATGTCCGTATGCGAAAGGACATTATGACAGGATCAACGATGCAGTCTATGAACTCTGGACAACAGAACAGTCATTTGACAGAGAAACGATTCTGCACCACGCGGAAAAATGGCAGGTATGTCCGTTTGAGATGAGTCTGGATCTGGCAGTCTGGATGGATGGCGTGATCTGTGATTACAATTATGTATTTGATCCAAACGTATATCTGAAACGATTTTTTGGAGAAAATGTATCAGGTGAATACCTGTTTCTGATCGATGAAGCGCACAATCTTGTAGATCGGGGCAGGGAGATGTACAGTGCGGCAATTTCTCTGGAGGATACCGTTCGGATTCGAAAATTCATAAAGCCCTACAGTCAGAAGTTGTGGAAAAAACTTGGAAAAGTAGAAAAGCAGTTAAAGGAATTAAAGAAAAACAGTGATTCCTGGCAGGTGCTGGAGAATGCAGGTGTTCTTCCAATCAGCCTTCTTTCGATACAGGGGGAAATGGATCAGCTGCTTGAGGAACCACCATTCCAGGAAGTGGTGGACGGGATTCTTGATTATTATTTTGTCGTGAGGGATTTTTTGAATATTTCAGATCTGATCGATGAAAATTATGTGGTCTATACTGCATATGGTGAAGATGGTCATTTTTATATGAAACTGTTTTGCGTCAATCCGGCAGAAAATCTGCAGAAGTGTCTTGATAAAGGAAAAAGCACGGTGTTTTTTTCTGCGACGCTTCTTCCTCTGCAGTATTACAGGAGAATGCTGAGTACGAGAAGTGAAAACTTCGGCATGTATGTAGAGTCACCGTTTGAACAGGAGCACAGATGTCTTCTGATCTGCCGCGACGTGAGCAGTCGTTATACCAGACGCGGGTACGAAGAATACAGGAAGATTGCGGAATATATAGCGAGAATGAGCTGGCAGAAAAAAGGTAATTATATGATCTTCTTTCCATCATACAGACTTATGGAGGATGTCTGTCAGGTTTACCAGGAGGAGTTTTCGGTGAGCTGGGTGCGTTGTATCATGCAGCATTCTGCCATGACAGAAAAAGAGAGAGAAGCCTTTCTTGAAGAATTTACAGAGGAGAATCAGGAGACACTGGTTGGTTTTTGTGTGATGGGAGGAATCTTTTCAGAAGGAATTGATCTGATCGGAAAGCGTCTGATCGGGGCAGCTGTTGTGGGAACAGGACTTCCGCAGGTGAACTGTGAGCGGGAGATACTCAAAGAATATTATGATGCAAGAGGAGAAAGCGGTTTTGATTATGCATATCGCTATCCGGGAATGAATAAAGTTCTGCAGGCGGCAGGAAGAGTGATACGTACAAAGGAAGACAAAGGTACGATACTTTTGATGGATGAAAGATTTGCAGGCAGAGAATACAGGGCTCTTTTTCCAAGAGAGTGGAATGATGCAGATATCTGTGTGCTGGAAAATGTGGAACAGAGAATCGGCGACTTCTGGAAAAAGACAGAAAAAATCACAAAAAGTCAGCTTGACATAAAGTAATTATCATGTATACTCTAGTACATCGAAAATTAATATTCGATGTACCAGGGACAAAAAACAGGAATATGCGTATATATAATAAAAGGAGAAATGCATGAAAACTGGAAACAGTTTAAAAAGATGGAGTTTACTGGCGGCAGGTGCAGTACTGCTGTTGACAGGTGTTTCTGTGCAGATACCGGTGGCAGCCAGCAGTCTTGTATCGGTGACAGATGAAGCACAGATCCGTCCTCTTAAGGATGGCTCCGGAAAATATCTTCTGAAAAGTGACGGCTTCTATTGTCTGAAAGAAGACGGAAGCAAAGATGCAGCAGCAGCGGTTCATTATTTTGACCATCTTGAGATTGACGGAACCATACTGGACGGATTTTATTATCATGACGAAACAGGTTGTTTTGCGGCGGGAAGTCCGCATATGGTCAAAATTTCCAAACTCAGCTGTGCCGGAAAACCAGATGAAAGTGATGGAGAAAACGGGGACGAAAGCGAAGAAACCGTATTTGACGGATATTATATGGTAAATAATCTCGGAAAACTGACAGCGGCACCGCAGGTACGTTATATTAGTGATTATAAAATTGATGGAACAACGTATGATGGCTATTATTATTTTGATGAAAATGGCAGAATGGTGACAGAACCAGGAACACATGAACTTGAGATGACATCAAATGGCAGGACGTTTTCCGGAACCTATTACTTTGGCGGGACAAATGGAGCACTGGTTCAGGAAGCCGGCATGACTGAGGATGGATTTCCGGTGGATGAAAACGGAAAGGTAACGGGGCTGGACGATCTGGGAATGGATACACTGAAACCACAGCTGGAATCTATGCTGGAAGGGTATACTGGAGAGTGGAGTGTCTATGTAAAAGATCTCGAAACAAACGAGGATTTTGTTTTGAATGATACACCGTTGTATTCCGCAAGTCTGATCAAGGCATTTGTTATGGCAAAAACATACGAAGATATGGACACGGTTCTGGAGAACGAAGCTGCACTGATGAAAACAACGGCAGATGATCAGAAAGTGAAAGATAAGGTCGATTCGCTTCTGTGGAATATGATCACTGTCAGCGATAATGAGTCCTGCAATGAGCTTGGCAGGCTGCAGTCAGAAAAGCATGATTTTCTGGATGGAGCGGAGCAGGTAAATGAATATCTGAAGAAAGAAGGCTATGCGGATACCAGTTATCAGAGTACCCTCCATCCTTCGGCATCAAAACTGATCACGCTGGGGGCTCATAACCAGACAACCACCGCAGACTGTGGGAAACTGCTGGAGCGGATATACAGAGGAGAATGTGTCAGCAAGGAGGCGTCCGAAGAGATGCTGAATCTTTTACTGAACCAGCAGAATACATCCAAGATTCCGGCGGGTACCGGTGAAGCAGTGACTATTGCCAACAAAACAGGAGAAACGGATGAAGATCAGCATGATATTGCAATTGTATATGGAACAAAAACTACATATATTTTGTGTGTCATGTCAGAAAACAGCTCGAACGCGATCGCAAATATCAAAAGTATTGCGAGAGTGGTGTATAACTATTTAAATCTGTGACAGGGAAGAGCCTGCTTTCGTTGATTTTTTACTTAAAATCATGTATAATAACAGCTTGTAATAAAATAGGTTTTTTGTCTGTTGTCATGACAGTGCTGAATGATGGCAGATGACAGTGAATACAGGAGGAGAGAAATAAATGCGAGTCGATGCAGATGACTTTGCCCGACCTTGCGGGGACGGGAAGATGCACCATGAAATAAAGGAAATACGAATTGAGCCGGGAGCAGTGAATGCTCTTGAAGAAGCTATGTCAGATGGATTTCTGAAAGAATATATTTCACCGCTTCTGATCTGCGATACCAACACATGCAAAGCAACAGAAGAACTTATGGAAGATATTTTTGACCGTTGTCAGGTTCTGGTACTGGATGCAGAGGAACTTCAGGCAGACCAGCATGCGATAGAAATTGTTGAGAACTATATGGATGATGATATTGATCTGATTCTTGCTGTCGGGGCAGGAACTGTGCATGACATCAGCAGATATGTGGCTTTTCAGTATAAAATTCCTTTTATTTCCGTCCCCACGGCAGCCAGTGCCAGCAGATTTGTATCACAGATGGCAGCAATGACATGGAATGGTCAGACGCGAAAGATACAGGCGGAAGCACCGATTGCCGTATATGCAGATACGGATATTTTTGCAAATGCGCCGGCAGAACTGAATATGACAGGTCTGTCGAGGCTGAATGACAATAAAATATATCCGACAGAAATAAGGATATCAGAGACACAGATCGCACAGGGAGAGGAAGACGCCTGTGAAAAACTGATGTATGCACTGATCCAGGCAGGACTTGCCGGTCAGTCAGAAGGAGATTGATTATGAGAGTTGGAATGGGCTATGATGTTCATAAACTGACAGAAGGACGCAAACTGATTCTTGGCGGTGTGGATATCCCGTGGGAAAAAGGTCTTCTGGGACATTCTGATGCAGATGTGCTGATCCATGCAGTTATGGACGCGCTGCTTGGAGCTGCGGCACTGGGAGATATCGGGAAGCATTTTCCGGATACGGATCCGGCATATAAAGGGATTTCCAGTATTAAACTGCTTGTTCATGTGGCAGGGCTTCTTCGTGAGAATGGATATGAGGTAGGAAATATCGATGCTACCGTTATTGCACAGAAACCGAAGATGGCACCGCATATTCCGCAGATGCGCAGGAACATGGCGGAAGCGCTTGGAATTTCAGAATCAAAGCTTAATATAAAAGCAACTACAGAAGAAGGACTTGGTTTTACCGGAAGAGGAGAGGGGATTGCATCTCAGGCAATCTGTCTCCTTACAGAAAAACAGGACTGAGCCTGCTGTGAAGTAATATATCGGAGGAAAGAGACATGAAACTTTTTAACACAATGTCACGCAGAAAAGAAGAATTTGTACCTCTGGAAGAGGGAAAGGTACGCATGTATGTGTGCGGACCGACAGTATACAATCTGATCCATATCGGAAACGCAAGACCGATGATCATTTTTGATACAGTTCGTCGTTACCTGGAGTACAAAGGCTATGAAGTAAATTATGTATCCAATTTTACAGACGTAGATGACAAGATCATCAAAAAAGCAATCGAAGAAGGCGTAAGTGCAGAAGAAATCTCACAGCGTTATATTGCAGAATGTAAGAAGGACATGGCTGGTATGAACGTAAAACCGGCTACTACACATCCTCTTGCAACACAGGAAATCGATGGAATGATCGATATGATCCAGACACTGATCGATAAAGGTTATGCTTATCCGGTTGCAGACGGAACTGTATATTTCCGTGTGAAAAAATTCAAAGAATATGGAAAGCTTTCTCATAAAAATCTGGACGATCTGCAGTCAGGATTCCGTTCACTGCAGGTATCCGGTGAGGATCAGAAGGAAGATCCGCTTGATTTTGTACTCTGGAAACCTAAGAAAGAGGGAGAACCTTACTGGAAATCTCCATGGTGCGACGGAAGACCGGGATGGCACATTGAATGTTCTGTCATGTCCAAGAAGTATCTTGGTGATGAGATTGATATTCATGCCGGTGGCGAGGACCTTGTATTCCCGCATCATGAAAATGAGATCGCACAGAGTGAATGCTGCAATGGTGTTCCGTTTGCAAAATACTGGATGCACAATGCATTCCTGAATATTGATAACCGTAAAATGTCCAAATCTCTTGGAAACTTCCGTACCGTTCGTGAAATCGGTGAGCAGTATGATCTTCAGGTGCTTCGTTTCTTTATGCTGAATGCACATTACAGAAGTCCGCTTAATTTCAGTGCGGATCTGATGGAATCCTCCAAGAATGCACTGGAAAGAATTACAGAAGCAGCAGCAAGACTTCGCGACCGTCAGGCATCTGATGTGCAGGATGCAACAGAAGAAGAAAAGAAACTGATGCAGGAAGAAAGTGCTTTTGTAACAAAATTTGAAGAAGCCATGGATGACGACTTTAATACTGCAGATGCACTTGCAGCAGTTTTTGAACTTGTTAAATTTGCAAATACGAATGTTCAGGAGGGAAGCTCAGCAGAATTTGCAGGACATACTCTTGAAGTTATGACAAAGCTGTGTGATGTTCTTGGACTGAATCTTGACAAGAAAGAAGAAATTCTTGATGAAGAGATTGAAAATCTGATCGCAGAACGTCAGGCAGCCAGAAAAGCAAAAGATTTTGCAAGAGCTGACGAGATCAGAGGTATTCTTCTGGACAAAGGAATTGAACTTAAAGATACTCGTGAGGGTGTAAAATGGAAACGAATCTGATGCAGTTAAAAGAACTGTTTCATCTGGAAGACCAGGATCTGCGGAGCTATTCTCCGCTTACTCTGGCATATATCGGAGATGCTGTTTATGAACTGATTATCCGGACGGTTCTTGTAAAGAAGGGAAACTGTCCGGTGAACCGTCTCCATAAGAAAGCAAGCAGTCTTGTCAAGGCAGGTGCGCAGTCAGCAATCATGGAAGTTATAGAGGAAGAACTGACACCGGAAGAACTGAGCGTTTATCGCAGAGGCCGCAATGCACATTCACCGACAATGGCGAAGCATGCAACGATGGCAGACTATCGCAGGGCAACCGGATTTGAAGCTTTGATGGGATATTTGTATTTAAAAGAGGATTATACACGGATGATTGAACTGGTCCGTAGAGGAATCGGAGAGGATGTATTATGAGTGAACAGATAGAAGGCCGCAATGCGGTGCTGGAGGCTTTCCGCTCCGGCAAATGTGTAGACAAGCTCTTTATTCTTGATGGCTGTCAGGATGGTCCGGTGCGGACGATCGCGAGAGAAGCACGTAAGACGGATACAATTATCAATTATGTGACAAAAGAAAGACTGGATCAGCTCAGCGAAACAAGAGCACATCAGGGTGTAATTGCCCAGGTGGCTGCCTATGAATACAGTACAGTCGACGAAATTCTTGCAAGAGCAGAAGAAAAGGGAGAACCACCGTTCCTTGTTCTTTTAGATAATGTGGAAGATCCTCATAATCTCGGAGCAATCATCCGTACTGCAAACCTTGCCGGTGCGCATGGAGTGATCATTCCGAAGAGAAGAGCTGTGGGTCTGACATCTACAGTTGCCAAGACATCAGCAGGTGCGATTAATTATACTCCGGTGGCAAAGGTAACAAATATCGCAAAGACAATCGAAGAGCTGAAAGAAAAAGGCATCTGGTTTGTCTGCGCAGATATGGGTGGAGAAACCATGTATGATCTTGATCTGACAGGACCGATGGGACTTGTGATCGGAAACGAGGGAGAGGGCGTCAGCCGTCTGGTAAGAGAAGCCTGTGATTTTACAGCATCGATTCCAATGAAAGGTGATATAGATTCTCTGAATGCTTCTGTGGCAGCAGGTGTCCTTGCTTACGAAATTGTAAGACAGCGACTGGTGAAAGCCGCAAAATAAAACAAACAGTGCCGGATAAGGGGACGAAAAATGAACCGTTACGATCAGTACAGCGATGAGGAACTGATTTTCAGATTGCGGCAGGGAGAAACGGATATTTCTGATTATCTGATGGAAAAATATAAAGAATTTGTCCGTAAAAAGGCGAGAACCATGTTTCTGATCGGCGGCGAAACCGATGATCTGATTCAGGAAGGTATGATCGGACTTTTTAAGGCAATTCAGAATTATCAGCCAGACAGGGATACTTCGTTCCGGACATTTGCCAATTTGTGTATTGACCGTCAGCTTTGCAGTGCAGTTCAGTATTCTAATCGTCAGAAACATCTGCCGCTGAATTCCTATGTTTCATTGAGTGATGAAAATGAGTCAGAACATCTGGAAGGATCCTGGTCAGAAGATCCTGAGACTATTATGATCGATCAGGAAAGTGTCAGAAATCTGGAACTTGAAATTGCAAAGGCTTTAAGCCCGATGGAAAATAAAGTTCTGAATTATTATCTCAGAGGATATGGTTATGTAAAGATTGCAGAGATCATGGGGAAAACCCCGAAATCGATTGACAATGCATTGCAGCGTATCCGGGGAAAGGTGCGAAACTTTTCACTTCCTTTTTTGGAACAGAAGTAGTAAAATGATAATAATATGACATGGTACGAAAGGAGAAGTACAGTATGGCAAAAATTAATAAATATTGGGGACTTGTAGCGGTTGGAGCAGTGGCAGCCGCAGCAGCAGGTGCTATCGCAGCATTTGCACTGAAAAGAGATTCTTTGGACGATTTTGATGATTTTGATGATGATTTCGAAGAGGATAGCGTAGAAGAAGTTTCCGAACCGGAAGAAAAGAAAGAAACAAAAGAAGATTTTGCATCCTGGGATGAGTCGGAAGAAGCAGTTGAGAAGGCAGTAGAAGAAACAGCAGAATCTGCAGATGCAGAGCAGGGTGTAGAAGAAGTTATCAAAGAAGAAAGCGAAGAAGAAAAAGCCGAAGAAGAGGCAGTAGAAGAAACTGAGGCTGCTGAAGAGGCAGAAAAAACAGAAGAATAAGCTGTTCTGAAAAGGGCTGTTGTTTTATAGATGCAATGCATTTTATAAAGCAGCGGCTCTTTTTGTAATAGAGGAGAGCATAAAAAGTAAAAAGAAAAGCAGGCTTACTCAGACCTGCTTTTCAGAAAATACATTATTTATTTAGGAAGACGGAAAGAACTCTTCAGAGATACGATGCGGTTAAATACCGGTTCGCCTTCTTTGGAGTCGTGGATATCTGCACAGAAGAATCCGTTTCTTACAAACTGATAGCTGTCATAGCCTTTGGCTTCCATAAGTGCCGGCTCAACATAAGCAGTAACGGTAGTAAGAGAGTTTGGATTCACATTCAGAGATCCATCTTCTTTGTTGTATACACCTTTTTCTTCATCTACGATGTTTTCGTAAAGACGTACAGTTGCTTTTTTGGCATTGGATGCTTCCACCCAGTGGATGGTTCCTTTTACTTTACGTCCGTCAGGAGCATTGCCGCCCTTTGTTTCCGGATCATAAGTACAGTGTACAACGCGTACAGTACCGTCATCATCTGCTTCATATCCTGTACATGTTACAAAATATGCATTCATGAGACGAACTTCTGTGCCGACAAAAAGTCTCTTGTATTTACGAGGCGGATCGATCATGAAGTCATCACGTTCAATGTATAATTCACCACTGAATGGAATCTGACGGCTTCCCAGAGCTTCATTTTCCATGTTGTTCGGAGCTTCCAGATATTCTACCTGTCCTTCCGGATAGTTGTCGATCACAAGTTTGATCGGATCCATAACGGCCATCATACGAGGACGTTTTAATTTCAGGTCTTCACGGATGCAGTACTCAAGCATTGCATAATCAACAGAGCTGTTTGCTTTGGAAACACCGCAGAGATCTACGAACATTTTGATAGATTCCGGTGTGAAACCTCTTCTTCTAAGCGCGGCAATAGAAACAAGACGCGGGTCATCCCAGCCATCTACGATTCCATCTTCGACCAGTTTCTTGATGTAACGCTTTCCGGTTACAACGTTGGTCAGATAAAGCTTTGCAAATTCGATCTGCTTTGGCGGCTGCGGGTATTCCAGTTCACGAACAACCCAGTCATAAAGCGGACGGTGATCTTCGAATTCCAGTGTGCAGATAGAATGTGTGATTCCTTCAATGGCATCTTCGATCGGATGAGCAAAGTCATACATTGGATAAATGCACCAGGTATCACCTGTTCTGTGATGTGTCATATGTGCGACACGATAGATAACAGGGTCACGCATGTTCATGTTTGGAGAAGCCATATCGATTTTGGCACGAAGTACTTTCTCGCCATCAGCGTATTTGCCTTCTTTCATTTCTTCAAAAAGCTGAAGATTCTCTTCTACAGAACGGTTGCGGTATGGGCTTTCCTTACCAGGCTCTGTCAGGGTTCCGCGGTACTGACGGATTTCATCGGCAGTCAGATCGCAGACATAAGCTTTTCCCTTCTTGATCAGTTTGACAGCGGCTTCATACATCTGTCCGAAATAATCGGAAGCGAAGAAAAGTCTGTCCTCCCAATCGGCACCAAGCCATTTAATGTCAGCCTTAATAGATTCTACAAACTCACTTTTTTCTTTGGTAGGGTTGGTATCATCAAAACGCATATTAAACTTGCCATTGTATTCCTGAGCAAGTCCATAATTCAAAAGAATGGATTTGGCATGTCCGATATGGAGGTATCCATTAGGCTCCGGTGGGAAGCGGGTGTGTACGGTATCATAAACACCCTCGGCCAGGTCCTTGTCAATGATGTTTTCAATAAAATTTTTAGAAACGGTCTCGTTCTCCATCTATTTCCCTCCTGAATAATTCTTTAAAGGTTAATCATATCATAAAAACAATGGTTTTTAAAGATTTCCTGCGAAAAATATCATAAAAAATGGTTTGCAGAAAGGTTCATAAAAATATGAAAAAAGAAAAATTACCTGTTGACAGCAGAGAGGGTTTCTGATAAAATAATCAACTGTGAGCGGCAGAAATGTCTTCTCATATAAGTGCTGCTGTGGCTCAGTCGGTAGAGCGTCGCCTTGGTAAGGCGGAGGTCACGGGTTCGATTCCCGTCAGCAGCTCTTTTTTTATGCCCATTTTACTGGTTTTTTGGGACTTTGAAGATTCAAGAACAGGCTCATAGACTATCAGAACGAAAACTGATAGTTTATGAGCCTTTTTTTACTTTTATTTTTCAAACGACCTTGTATTTTGCCATACAAGCCGTTTTATACTGAAAGCCAGAGAAGTTACATGAACGATCTCAGAAACGATTCTAGAGCATAT
>NZ_CAKROJ010000039.1 GCF_934372025.1 uncultured Blautia sp. | reverse complement strand
CGTGTAAACCGCCAGCTTTATTCCAGACAGAGTGAGTATCAGAGAATTGATATTTTTGAGACACCGGAATTCGGCCGCGTGCTGACTCTGGATGGAAATGTAATGCTGACAGAGCGTGATGAATTTATTTATGATGAGATGATCACACATGTGCCGATGTCGGTCCATAAAGAAGCAAAAGATATTCTTGTGATTGGTGCCGGAGATGGCGGCGTTGTCCGTGAACTGACCAGATATGACAGAGTGCGTCATATTGATCTGGTGGAAATGGACCCGATGGTTGTCGAAGCCTGTCGCGCCTATCTTCCGGGAAATGCCTGCAGACTGGATGACCGAAGAGTACATCTGCATTATGAAAATGCACTGAGATTTATCCGAAGATGCGAGGCAAAATATGATCTGATCATCGTAGATTCTTCTGATCCGTTTGGACCTTCGGAAGGGCTGTTTACCCGTGAGTTTTATGGGAACTGTTACAATGCACTGAAGGATGACGGAATTATGGTAAACCAGCAGGGAAGCCCGTTTTATGCCGAAGATGCACATGCCATGCAGCGCAGTCATAAGAGAATTGCCAGCACCTTCCAGATCAGTCGTGTTTATCAGGCACATATCCCGACCTTTGCTGCGGGTTACTGGCTGTTTGGATTTGCAAGCAAAAAGTATCATCCGGTGGACGATCTGGATGCAGAGACCTGGAATGCATTAAATCTTCGTACACGTTATTATACGACCAGACTCCATAAAGGAGCTTTTTATCTTCCGGCTTTTCTGGAAGACATGCTGAAAGAAGTGGAGGATTAATTTATGATCGTACCTAATATAGAAACCTTTATTGGCTGTGAAAGCAGTTTTGAGGAGGCATCCATTGTTCTTTACGGTGCACCCTTTGATTCTACAACAAGTTTTCGCCCGGGTGCCCGCTTTGGCCCATCAGCCATGCGCCACGAAAGCTTTGGCCTTGAGACCTACAGTCCATATCAGGATAAAGACCTTATGGACATCAATGTATTTGACAGCGGAGATCTGGAGCTTTGCTTTGGCAGCAGCGAAATGGCACTCTCAGACATTCAAAAGAGAGCGGAAGAAATTTTAAAAGAAGAAAAATTTCCGCTGCTTCTGGGAGGAGAACATCTGGTGACACTGGGAGCAGTGCGTGCTGTGGCTGCAAAATATCGAGATCTTCATATCATTCATTTTGATGCACATGCAGATTTAAGAGATGATTATCTGGGAGCTAAACTAAGTCACGCCTGTGTTCTGCGAAGATGCCATGAAATTGTGGGAGATGGCCATATCCATCAGTTCTGTATCCGAAGCGGAGAGAGAGAAGAATTTCAGTTTGCTTCCAGACACACAGATTTTCATCCGTTTACTTTTGACGGGCTGAAAGAAACCGTCAGAGAACTGAAAGAGAAACAGGTTCCGGTATATTTTACAATTGATCTGGACTGTATGGATCCGTCGGTATTTCCGGGAACAGGGACTCCGGAAGCGGGCGGCGTGAGTTTTTTAGAGCTTCTTAAAGCAATCCGCACCGTTTCAGAGGCGAACGTGGTAGGAGCAGATGTTAATGAACTGGCTCCTATGCTGGATGTGAGTGGTGTTTCAACTGCAACAGCCTGCAAGGTTCTTCGTGAACTGCTTCTGGCGATTGCAAAATAATATTATTAAAGGAGAATTAAAGGAGAAGAATTATGAGCAGAGTATTAGTGATCGGCTGCGGTGGAGTAGCCAGTGTGGCAATTCAGAAATGTTGTCAGGTAGATGAGGTATTCACAGAAATGTGTATTGCAAGCCGTACAAAAGAAAAATGTGATGCACTCGTAGAAAAACTGAAAGGAAAGACAAAAACAGTTCTTACTACAGCTAAGGTGGACGCTGACGATGTAGATCAGCTGATCGAACTGATCAACAGCTACAAACCGGATCTTGTAATGAACATTGCACTTCCATATCAGGATCTGACGATTATGGATGCATGTCTGGCGTGCGGCGTAAACTATATGGATACAGCAAACTATGAGCCGGAAGACACTGATGATCCGGAGTGGCGTGCAATCTATGAAAAACGCTGTAAAGAAGAAGGATTTTCCGCATACTTTGACTATTCCTGGCAGTGGGCATACCGTAAAAAATTCGAAGATGCAGGACTTACAGCACTTCTTGGATGTGGATTTGACCCGGGTGTCACACAGGCTTACTGTGCACATGCATTAAAGCATGAATTTGACCAGATCGATACAATCGATATTCTGGATTGCAACGGCGGTGATCATGGATATGCATTTGCGACAAACTTTAACCCGGAGATCAATCTTCGCGAAGTCAGTGCACCGGGAAGCTACTGGGAAGACGGACACTGGGTGGAAATTCCGCCGATGGATATCAAGAGAGAATATAACTTTGATCAGGTGGGAGATAAGGATATGTATCTGCTCCACCATGAGGAGATTGAGTCTCTTGCAAAAACAATTCCGGGTGTAAAACGTATTCGTTTCTTCATGACTTTTGGACAGAGTTATCTGGATCATATGCGTTGTCTTGAAGATGTAGGAATGCTTTCCACAACACCGATCCAGTACAATGGACAGGAGATCGTTCCGATCCAGTTCCTGAAAGCACTGCTTCCGGATCCGGCAAGCCTTGGACCACGTACAAAAGGAAAAACAAACATTGGCTGTATCTTTACTGGCGTAAAAGACGGAAAAGAAAAAACATACTACATCTATAACGTATGTGACCATCAGGAATGCTACCATGAAGTAGGAAGCCAGGCAATCAGCTATACAACAGGTGTTCCGGCAATGTGCGGAGCGCTTATGATGCTGACTGGAAAATGGATCAGACCAGGTGTATATACTGTAGAAGAATTTGATCCGGATCCGTTCCTGGATGCGCTTGACCGTTATGGTCTGCCACGCAGCGAAAGCCACGATCCAAAGCTGGTAGACTGATGGAAGGGTTGGATAAAAGAACTCCGTTTACAGCCACCGGCGGAATGATCCCGCCGGAATTCCAGAATATAAAAACACCCTGCTACATTCTGGATGAAAAAGCTCTTATAAAAAATGCAAAGCTGCTCGGTGAAGTGTCTGAGCGAACAGGCTGCAAGATGCTTCTGGCACAGAAAGCGTTCAGCAATTATGACTGTTATCGTTTTTTTGAGCCGTATCTTGCGGGTACGGAAGCCAGCGGGCTGTTTGAGGCACGACTCGGAGCAGAGGAAATGCCGGAAAAAGAGGTTCATGTATTCTGCGCCGGTTACCGGGCAGATGAATTTGAAGAACTTCTTCAGTATGCAGACCATATTGTGTTTAATTCACCATCGCAGCTCCTTCGTTTTGGTTTAAAAGCAAAAGAAGCAGGAAAGAGCGTGGGACTTCGGATCAATCCGGAATGCTCCACTCAGGAGGGGCATGATATCTATGATCCCTGTGCACCGGGAAGCCGTATGGGTACGACTAGAGCACAGTGGGATGAAGCCATTCGGAAAAATCCGGAACTTCCGGATCTGCTGGATGGTCTTCATTTTCATACGCTCTGTGAGCAGGATTCCGATGATCTGGAGACAACACTTGTTTCAGTAAAGAAGCATTTTGGTGATCTGGCAGCCAGAGTAAAGTGGATCAACTTTGGCGGTGGCCATCATATTACAAGACCAGGCTACGATATTGAACGACTGGAACGCTGTATCCGGATGGTACAAGAGGAATGGAATGCAGAGGTGTATCTTGAACCTGGTGAAGCATGGGCATTAAATGCAGGTTTTCTCCTGACCAGTGTGCTGGATATTCTGAAAAACGGAGAGACACAGATCGCGATCGTGGATGCCAGTGCAGCCTGCCACATGCCGGATGTACTGGAAATGCCTTATCTTCCACCGCTTTTGGGAACAGATGAGACAGAAGAAAATGGGATCACAGTTCGGCTTGGAGGGCCGACCTGCCTGTCAGGAGATGTGATCGGAGATTACAAATTCCGACAGCTTCCGGAGTACGGAGATCTTCTGATGTTTGGAGATATGGCTATCTATACCACCTGCAAAAATAATACATTTAATGGAATGCCGTTGCCGGATATCTGGCTCAGATGTGCAGATGATACGATGCAGCAGCTTACAGAGTTTGGTTATACAGATTTTAAAGAAAGACTTGGAAGCAAAAACTCCATTAATAAATAAAGCAGCAAAAAGAGGCCGGTTAAAATACGGCCTCTTTACGCAAAATATGTGTATTATCAGAGAGTGAATGAAAACGACAGGATTAACGCTGTACGCGTCCTGCACCATCGCTTTCAATCATGGAAAGGACTTCGGATTCGGTGATATAGTTCAGATCACCAGGAATTGTGTGTTTGATCGCAGCAGCAGCAAGTCCAAATTCAAGTGCTTTTCTGCTTCCCATATCAGCAAGGATGCCATGAAGGAAACCAGATGCAAAGGAATCTCCACCGCCAACGCGGTCAACGATATGAAGCTTATAATCACGACCTTTATAATAGTCATCTGAGGTGCAGACAGCACCGGACCAGCCATTGTCGGAGGCGCTGATGCTGTTACGGAGGGTTGTGATCAGGTGGGTGAAATGGTAATGATTTAATACATTGCGCATATGTTTTTCATCCACACAGATATTATATTCACCATCAATAAAATCAATACCATTTTCTGTGTAGCCCAGACATTTTGCAGCGTCGCGGGCATTTCCGAAGCAGATATCGACATATTCCATCATATCAGTAAGCATTTTCTGCTTTCCTTCTATGTCAGATGTCCATAATTTAGAGCGATAATTCAGGTCAAAAGAAACCGTTACATGGTGTTCTCTGGCCTTTTTTAATGCAGCTAAGGTAAGTTCTTTTGCTTCCTCGCTTAATACCGGAGTGATGCCGGATACATGGAAAAGATCTGCATCCTTAAAGATCTCGTCGAAATCAAACTCATCTGGAGCTGCTTTTGTAACTGAAGAATCTGCACGGTCATAAACAACACTGGAAGGACGAACGGAGGCACCGTTTTCAAGGAAATAGATTCCAAGACGTTTGCCGCCGCGGGCAATGTGGTCACAGTCAACATTTAAACTTCGAAGTGTGCTGATCGCAGCATCGCCAATGGCATTTTCCGGTATTTTGGAAAGAAAAACAGAATGATGACCATATTCTGCCAGAGATGCAGCCACATTGGCTTCTGCACCGCCATAGTTGATCTCAAAATCACGTGCCTGTGCAAAACGCTGATATCCAGGAGGAGAGAGTCTCAGCATGATCTCACCTAAAGTTACGACTTTAGCCATTTTTATACCTCCCTGACAGTATGGACAAGTTCGACAGCTTCTTTAGTAAGGGCTGTGATCTTATCAAAATCTCCGGATTTAATGAGGCTGCCTTTGACCATCCAGCTTCCGCCGCATGCAAAGATTTTTTCATAGCGGAGATAATCGCAGAGTGTAGAAGCACTGATGCCGCCTGTAGGCATAAACTGCATCATATTATATGGAGCAGCCAGCGCTTTGATCATCGGAAGTCCGCCTGAAGGCTCTGCCGGGAAAAACTTCACAAGACGAAGTCCGAGGGCATAAGCCTGAGCAAGTTCGCTTGGAGTTACAACTCCAGGAGTTACAGGGACACCTTTTTCCATACAGTAGCGGACAATTTCCGGATCAAGTCCAGGAGTAACGATAAAACGTGCTCCGGCGGCAACTGCACGGTCAACCTGCTCTTTTGTAAGAACAGTGCCCGCACCAACGATCATCTCAGGATACTGGGATGTCATAATGCGGATGGATTCTTCGGCTGCATCAGTACGAAACGTTACTTCGGCACAGGCAAGACCACCATCGCAGAGAGCCTTTGCCAGAGGTGCAGCATCGTTGGCATCGTCTAATACAACAACAGGAACGACACCGAATTTACCAAGTTTTTCTAATGTTGTATTCATAATATAAACTCTCCTTTAAGCCAGTGTTTTCATTACTTCATACGTACCATTTTCACGGATCTGAGTTAAGTAATTGCATACAGCTGCTTCAAATCCGGAAATCTGTGTCAGATCTTCGCCCCAGAAGGAAGTGTTGGTGCATACTGCATGAACAAGATCAGCTGCGGAATCATCTTTATGTGCAAGGTAGAATTCAAGAACTGCTTTATCATCTTTTACAGTGTATTCATTAGCTGCTCTTTTGGCTGTAAGTCCGTCTTCGCTCAGAGCATATCCGTTATAGAATGCAATGTAGAAGGCAAAAGAAGCTGTGATGCATGCAGGAAGTGTACCTTTGCGTTCAACATATTTTTTGAGGGAAGGCATAACACGTGCTTTCCATTTGGAAGTTGAATTCAGAGAAATGGAAAGAAGAGCGTGATCAATAAATGGGTTTTTGAAACGTTCTGTAACAGCTGCAGCAAAATCTTCGAGCTCTGCTTTTGGAAGGTCCAGAGTAGGAATGATCTCGTCATAAATAGTCTTGTTCATAAATCCACAGATCACATCGTCGTTCATGCAGTCTCTTACAATATCCTGTCCTGCAAGGTAAGCACCGAGAACAAAGGAAGTATGAGCACCGTTTAAGATACGTACTTTTCTCTGCTTGTATGGCTTGTGGTTGTCAGTGATCAGGATCGGAAGGTTTGCTTTGTCAACCGGGAATTCATCTTTGATTGACTGAGGTCCTTCGATTACCCAGAATCCGAAGATTTCACCGGTGTCGATCAGGTTGTCTTCATAGCCAAGTTCTTCACAGATTGCAGCAGCTTCATTTCTTGGATATCCTGTTACAATACGGTCTACAAGTGTAGAACAGAAGATGTTTTCAGCTTTGATCCAGTTGATAAAGTCTTCACCGAGATTCCACTGTTCAGCATATTTTAATACACATTTTTCAAGTTCTTTTCCATTATCATCAATCAGCTCACAGGAAAGAATGATAAATCCCTTGCCGGCTTCCTGACCGAATTTCTGGAAACGACGATACATAAACTGAGTAAGTTTTCCAGGATAGCTGTCAGCCGGAACATCTGTAAACTGACAGGAAGAATCATAAGTGATTCCGGCTTCTGTTGTATTACATGCGATAAAACGGAGGTCCGGGTTATCTGCACATGCAAGAACTGCTTCAAAATCTTTATACGGATTGAGACAACGGCTTACACAGGAGATAACACGTTTTTTATTTACTTTTGTGCCATCCTGGAATCCACGGAGAAATAAGGTATAAAGCCCTTCCTGTTCGTTGATCATATCAGCAAGACCGGGAGCAATTGGCTGACACAGAACAACCTTGGAATTGAATCCGGCTTTTTCGTTTAACTCATCTATAAAATAATCTACAAATGCACGGAGGAAGTTTCCCTCACCAAACTGAAGTACACGTTCCGGTGCTGATTCAAGAAGATATCCGTCATAACCCTGTTCTTTTAAAGTAGCATAAGATAATTTTTTCATTTCTGCATTTTCCTTTCATATAATAAATAGTTCGATTTATAAAGTAACTCCCTGTTTGAAAATTGCCATATCATGGAAACCGGCTTCCTCAGATTTGGATTTCTTTCCGGAAGCAATTTCAAGGACAAAATCCAGGAGATTTTCTGAAAGCTCATCGAGAGGGGTATCATTTACCATGACTCCACAGTTGAAATCAATCCAGTTCTGTTTCTTTTTGGCGAGCTGGTTGTTTGTTGAGATCTTAACTGTAGGTACAGGACTTGCAAAAGGTGTTCCACGTCCGGTGGTGAAAAGTACAATATGTGCACCGGAGGCAGCAAGAGCAGTAGAGGCAACAAGATCATTGCCAGGTGCGCTCAGCAGGTTTAATCCTTTTTCTTTTACAGGTTCACCATAAGAAAGAACTCCCATAACCGGTGCGCTTCCAGATTTCTGAGTACATCCGAGAGATTTATCTTCAAGACTGGAGATGCCGCCTTTTTTGTTTCCCGGAGAAGGGTTTTCATATATGGTCTGATTATGACTCTTAAAATAGTTTTTGAAATCGTTGACAAGTGCCACTGTCTGGTTAAAAAGATCTTCTGTTTCACAGCGGTTCATGAGTGATTCTTCAGCACCGAACATTTCAGGAACTTCTGTAAGAATCGTAGATCCACCCATTGAGATCAGTTTGTCAGAGAATGCACCAACGGTAGGGTTTGCAGTAATTCCGGATAAGCCATCAGAGCCGCCGCATTTCATGCCGATCACCAGCTCAGATGCACTGATCGGTTCACGCTTAAATGAGGATGCATAGGAGATCAGCTCCTTGACTGTTTCAATGCCATCACTGATTTCATCTTCACATTCCTGAGCAACAAGAAAACGTACACGATCAGGATCATATTCACCGATAAATTTCTTTAATTCATCAATGTTGCTGTTTTCGCAGCCGAGTCCAAGAACCAGAACACCGCCGGCATTTGGATGGTTGACTAAATCAGCAAGGATCTGACGTGTGTTATTCTGGTCGTCACCCATCTGTGAACATCCGTAAGGATGCGGGAAGGCACAGACACCATCAATCTGATCAGTGATATATTTCTGAGAGGCCCGTTCGATAGCAGTTGCGATATTGTTAACGCATCCTACTGTAGGAATGATCCAGACTTCATTACGTACACCAACACGACCATCTTTTCTGCGGTATCCCTGGAAGAACTTAGGTTCCCTGTGTGGAAGCTCTGAGACATTCTTATTATATGTATAGGTAAGAAGATCTCCGAGTCCGGTTTTTAAATTATGAGTGTGGATCCATGAACCAACAGGAATATCTGCGGTTGCCCGTCCGATTGGATTTCCATATTTGATAATGGAATCACCTGGTTTTAAATTTTTTAATGAGAACTTGTGTCCCTGCATGATGTCTTCTGCCAGAGTAAGTGTGGTGTCATCAAGTTCGATCACGGTGCCTTTAGCCAGAGGCTGAAGAGCAACTGCTACATTATCTAAAGGATTGATTTTAATAAAAGATTTCAAAAATCAACGAACCTCCTTCGCTTGAATTGATTATGTAAGGGCTTACACACAAATTACATCAGGAAAACAAAAACGTCAATAGGTAAGATGAAGAAAATGAAATAATTGTGAAAATGCACAAAAATCAATATTAAATTTTAGGAATTATGCGAATAAGATATAACTTGAAATTGTTAAAAGGTTGTCATATACTGATTATAACGTGTAAGGGCTTACACAATAAACACATACAGTTCGGCAGAAACCGAAAGGAGAATAAAGAAAATGATCAAGTGGAAACGAATTGTCAGCACAGTACTTTGCGTAAGTATGATCAGTGTACTGGCAGCCGGATGTGGAAGCAGTGATGGTTCTGCAACTAAGAAAAGAATCATTCGAGTAGCTCTCTCTCAGTCTGAGGAGCATCCGGAATATAAAGGTCTTGTAAAATTCAAAGATTATATAGAATCTGAATTAGGAGATAAATATGAAGTGCAGCTATTCCCTAATGAACTTCTTGGAGGCCAGACGAAAGCAATTGAGCTTACACAGACTGGTGCAATTGATTTTACAGTAGCAGGTACTCCTAACCTGGAGATCTTTGCAGATGTATATGAAGTATTCAGTATGCCATATCTTTTTACATCAGAAGAAGCTTATTTTGCAGCGATGAATGATACGGATTATATGAATAAGATCTATGCATCTACTGAGGATACCGGACTGCAGGTTGTTACATGGTACAACGTAGGAACAAGAAACTTTTATGCAAAGAAAGCAATCAATACACCGGATGACCTGAAGGGAATGAAGATCCGTGTACAGCAGAGCCCGGCGAGTATAAAAATGGCAAATGCATTTGGAGCAGCAGCATCACCTATGAGTTTTGGTGAAGTATATACAGCTATTCAGCAGGGGGTTATTGACGGAGCAGAAAACAATGAGCTTGCACTTACCGATAACAAGCATGGAGAGGTTGCCAAATACTTTACTTATTCCAAGCATCAGATGATCCCGGATGTACTGATCGCAAACTACAAATTCTTAAATGGATTAAGCGAGGAAGAAAGAGCTGTATTCGAAAAAGCAGCAGAGATCTCCACTGATACAGAGATTGAAGAGTGGGCAAAGGATGTAGAAACAGCAAAGAAGACTGCTGAAGAAGATATGGGCGTGACGTTTATTGAACCTGATCTGAATGCATTCAAAGACAAAGTTAAGGATGTTCAGCAGGAAATGCTTGATGCCAATCCGGATATCCGTGATCTGTATGACCATATTCAGGAATATAATGAAAAATATGCAGGGGAGGAGAAATAATGGAAACATTACACAAAATAAGAAAAGGTATGAATGCTGTTGTTTCAACAATCTGCATTGTATTATTTGCGGTCATGGTTGTTGTTGGAACCTATCAGATCATAACAAGATTTGTCTTTAACAATCCAAGTACCATATCAGAGGAACTTCTTACCTATACATTTGCATGGATGGCTATTTTTTCCAGCGCATATGTATTTGGAAAACGTGATCATATGAGAATGACATTTATCGCAGATAAGCTTCCAAAAGAACAGCGAAAGATCCTGGAGATCGTGATTGAACTTCTGATAATCGCATTTGCAGTTATCGTACTGATCTATGGTGGATTTACGATCATGGGACTTACCATGACCCAGAAAACAGCATCTCTTGGCGTAATGATGGGCGTTATCTATGCAGTAGTACCAATCTGCGGAATCCTGATCGCAATCTATGGTGTGCTGAATGTGATCGATCTCTGCGCAGGATATGAGAACACGGAGGAGGAAAAATAAATGAACATAGCATTAGTTTCAGGACTGATCATCTTAGTCCTCTTGGTAGTTATGCTGATTGCCGGCGTGCCGATAGCGATCGCTCTTGGAGTATCATCAGTATGTGCGATTCTGCCGGTTATGAACCTTGATGTTGCAGTACTTACCGGATGCCAGAGAATCTTCTCAGGTATTTCTGTATTCAGCCTGCTTGCAATTCCTTTCTTTATCCTGGCAGGTAATATTATGAATAAAGGTGGAATTGCTGTAAGACTTATCAACCTTGCAAAACTGATCACCGGACGTGCACCGGGAGCACTTGCTCAGACAAATATCCTGGCAAATATGCTGTTTGGATCTATTTCCGGTTCCGGAACTGCAGCTGCTTCTGCAATGGGTTCCATCATTGGACCAATTGAAAAAGAAGAAGGATATGATCCAAACTTTTCAGCAGCAGTCAATATAGCAACAGCACCGACAGGACTTCTGATCCCGCCAAGTAACGTAATGATCACCTACTCACTGGTAAGTGGTGGAACATCTGTAGCAGCACTGTTTATGGCCGGTTACATTCCTGGAGCACTTTGGGGAATCGCCTGTATGCTGGTTGTATATGTGATCGCCAAGAAGAAAGGTTATCGCGCGAAAAACCTGTTCACAGCAAAAGAAGCTGGAAAAATCGTACTTCAGGCATTACCTTGTCTCCTTCTTATTGTAATTGTAATCGGAGGAATTATCTTTGGTGTATTCACAGCTACGGAAGGTTCAGTAGTAGCCGTTGTATATAGCCTGTGTCTGTCACTTTTTGTATATCGTTCTATTACGATCAAAGAAATTCCGCAGATTTTAAAAGAAAGTGCTGAAATGACAGGAATCATTATTTTCCTGATCGGTGTATCAAGTATTATGTCATGGGTAATGGCATTTACCAATATCCCGACACTTGTATCCAGCGCACTTCTGTCTGTCAGCAGCAATAAAATTGTTATTTTGCTTCTTATAAATATTATCCTGCTGATCGTAGGAACATTTATGGATATGACACCGGCCTGCCTGATCTTTACACCAATCTTCCTTCCGGTTTGTACATCACTTGGAATGAATACGATCCACTTTGGTATCATGATGATCTTTAACCTGTGTATCGGAACGATCACACCACCGGTAGGAACAACACTGTTTGTTGGTGTTAAGGTAGGAAAGGTTCAGATTGAGACTGTATTCAAGCAGCTTCTGGTATATTTTGCAGCAATCTTTGTTGTACTTATGTTTGTTACTTATATTCCGGCACTCAGCTTATGGCTGCCGAAGATGATGGGATACATCTAATAGAAAGACGAGGTAAATTATTATTATGAAAGCATTTATGGATAAAGACTTTTTACTTTCAACAGAAACTTCAAAAAAGTTATTTCATGAATATGCAGAGACAATGCCAATCGTAGATTATCACTGCCACATCAATCCGCAGGAGATCGCAGAGGATCGTAAGTTTGAAAACATTACACAGGTATGGCTTGGCGGTGATCATTACAAATGGCGTCAGATGAGATCAAATGGTGTAGACGAGTATTACATCACAGGTGGTGCCAGCGACCGTGAAAAATTCCAGAAATGGGCAGAAACTTTAGGCAAAGCAATCGGAAACCCGCTCTATCACTGGAGCCATCTGGAATTACAGAGATATTTTGGCTATACAGGTTATCTTAACGGAGATACAGCAGAAGAAGTATGGAATCTCTGCAACAAAAAACTTCAGGAAGATGATATGTCTGTAAGAAATATCATTCGTAAGTCCAATGTAAAATTAATCTGCACCACAGATGATCCGGTAGATGATCTGAAATGGCATAAAGTTCTTGCAGAGGATGACAGCTTTGAGGTAAAAGTACTTCCTGCATGGCGTCCTGATAAGGCAATGAATCTGGAAAAACCGGAATATCCGGAGTATATGAAAAAACTTTCTGAGGTAAGTGGAGTAAAAATTGAAGAGTTTGCAGATCTGAAAGAAGCTCTTCTTAACAGAATGGAATTTTTTGCTCAGATGGGATGCAGCGTATCTGACCACGCTCTTGAATATGTTATGTATGCACCGGCAGCAGAAGAAAAAGTAAATGAAATCTTCAAAAAGAGACTGAATGGCGAAAGTATTTCAAGAGAAGAGGAAATGATCTTTAAGACAGCATTTATGCAGTTTGTCGGAAAAGCATATCATAAAAAGAACTGGGTAATGCAGATCCATTATGGATGCAAGAGAGATAACAATGCATTTATGTATGAACAGCTTGGACCGGATACAGGATATGACTGCATCAATAACTATGCACCAAGTGCACAGACAGCAGATTTCCTGAATTCTCTGATCGCATCAAATGAACTTCCGAAGACAATCCTGTATTCCCTGAATCCGAATGATAATGAAGCAATCGGAACAATCCTCGGCTGCTTCCAGGGAACAGAAGCTGCCGGAAAGATCCAGCAGGGAAGTGCATGGTGGTTCAATGATCATAAAACAGGTATGATCGCACAGATGACATCTCTTGCAAATCTTGGACTGCTTGCTAATTTTGTCGGAATGCTGACAGACTCAAGAAGCTTTTTGTCCTATACCAGACATGAGTATTTCCGCAGAATCCTCTGTGAACTCATCGGAGGATGGGTTGAAAATGGAGAATATCCGGCGGATTACAAGACTTTAAAAGAAATCGTGTGCGGAATTGCGTACAATAACGCTGTAAGCTATTTTGGATTTGACCTGTAAAAATTCAGGTGTTAAAATAAATATCAGAGCTTGAAAAAAGCATATCAGACCAGAAGTGTCTGATATGCTTTTTCAATAGAAATCTTTGAATGAAATTTTATACTATTTTCAGAATGAACAGGAGAAACAGAGTGAATATATATGATATTGCAAAACTGGCAGATGTATCTATCGCAACTGTGTCCAGAGTAGTGAATAACAGTCCCAAGGTAAGTCAAAAGACAAAAGAAAAGGTTCTTGCGGTCATGAAAGAAAATGAATATACGCCAAATGCATTTGCCAGAGGCCTTGGACTCGGAACAATGAAAACGGTTGGGATCATTTGTCCGAATATAGATGATATCTATATGGCAAAAGCAGTATCGTATCTGGAAAGCAATCTTCATGATCATGGATATGACTGCATTCTGGGATGCAGTGGTTTTAAGCAGGAAGAAAAGGAAAATTACGTAAAGCTTCTTCTGTCAAAGAAAATTGATACCCTGATTCTGGTCGGTTCTACCTATGCAGGAAAGGGGAAGGATGAATCAGATACAGATTATATCCGTGAGGCGGCAGAACAGGCTTCGGTATTTATGATCAATGCAAAGGTTGCGGGTGATAATATCTACTGCACGTATGCAGATGATTTTCAGGCAACTTATGAAGTAACAAAAGCTTATCTTCGTCGAGGAAAAGAGAAGATCCTTTTTATGTATGATTCAGACTCATTCAGTGCAAGGCAAAAAATGGCAGGGTATGAAGCGGCACTGCAGGATGCCGGATATCCGGTTCTCGGGAATCTGAAATTCAAAACAAAAAATGATATTGAATATACAAAAAATATGCTGCTTGAATATAACAAAGTGCTTGATTTTGACAGCGTGCTTGCTACGGATGACGGAATTGCAGTCGGTGCGATCAAATATGCAAAGATAAAGGGACTATCCATCCCAGAGGAACTCTCAATCACAGGATATAACAACTCAATTCTTGCACTTGCCACTGATCCGGAGCTTACTTCGGTTGACAGTAAGCTGGGTGCAATGTGCAGAAAGACAGTAGAACGAATGATCAATCTTCTGGAGAACGAAACTCAGATCGAAAAGAATGTGTGTGTTCCATGTGAAATCGTCCGCAGGTGCACTACGGATTATTAACAGAAAATTATAAAAGTTTCCAAAAAACAGTCTGCCCTGATGGGAGCAATTTCCATCAGGGCAGGCTGTTTTCTTTTTTCCATTGCGATGGTGACATTTTATAAGTATTCTTAAAAGCTCTTGAAAAATGAAGCTGATTTGGATAACCGACTGCTTTTCCAATATCCTGAATGGACAAATCAGTCAGTTGCAGCAGTTGAGCTGCTTTGGACATACGATAGCTGAGCAGTAGCTGCTGAGGGCTTTGCCCGGTATGCTTCTTTAACAACCGACAGAGATAACTTCGACTGATATTGCAAAATGCGGCAATATCTTCGACGGTAATATCATTATGAAAATTTCGTTCGATAAAATGTACAGCTTCTTTAATGTAAGAGTCAGAAATGCGTTCTCCAGTAATCAGTCTTCGATCTTTGGAAGAACGTATCATATAATCCATACATTCGTATAATTTGGCGATCATTCCGAAAGATGACACAGGATCTTCAGAAAATGTCATCTCCAATATTTTATCTTTTAATTTAGCGGAAAGTGCACGATCTGAAGCATGATAGATGGGGTGCAAAATATTAATTCCACAGTTTGTCAGAACCTCTTCAACGCGAACACCATCAAATTCAATCCATGTATATTCCCAGGGATGACTTTGGTCAGCGTAATAATGTGTATTCTGTCCAGGAAAAATCATAAATCCCTGCCCGCTTCGAATGTGGTAAGTCTGGTCGGTTCCGGTGGAGTCTGTAGCAACCAATGTTCCACTTCCGGAAATTACATAATGAAAAAGGTAATGATTCCGAATAAAAGGCCCGAAAGAGGAAAGAGGTGTACATTGTTCATAGCCATATTGATATAGGCAAAGATCGATAAAATACTGATTCTGAAAGAAATGAAATAGTGTGTTATCTGACATGAAAAACCTCCTCGATTAGTTGTTGTCTAGTAGAAATAAAAAAATAAAAAATAATATATCATCACTATATATCATAATGTGATGTGAAATCAACAAAAAATAACAAATAATACACATTTTGATATAAAACATTCCATACATGTCTATTTTTGTGTTCATTAAGATATATTATAATAGTTTATGTAGACGGAAAGAAAATCTGGCCGTGTACAAATATGAAAAGATAATTTGGGAGGTTATCATGAAGAAAAAGAATATGAGAAGAGCAGCAGTACTTGTCATGGCGGGAGTTCTTACAATGGGACTTACTGCATGTGGATCGAATGGAAAAGAATCCAGTGGAGATGGAAAACTTGTTTTTCAAATCTGGGATGCCGGACAAAAAGCAGGTATGGAAAAGTTGGCAGAAGCCTATATGGATGAGCATCCAGATGTGAAAATTGAAGTGCAGGCAACAGGATGGGATGAGTACTGGACAAAACTGGAAGCTTCTGCGACAAGTAATTCCATGCCGGATATTTTCTGGATGCATTCTAATCAGATGTTTAAATATGCTGACAACGGAATTCTTGCAGATTGCTCAGATATTGTAGATACAAGCAATTTTTCAGATATTTCTGTTGCAAATGCTGAGGGAAGTGATGGAAATATCTATGGAGTTCCAAAAGATAAAGACCTGGTGGTTTTAGTATATAACAAAGAGATATTTGATCAGGCAGGAGTTGCATATCCAGATGATACATGGACATGGGATGACCTGACAGAGAATTCTGAGAAAATCTATGAGCAGACAGGAAAATACGGATACATGGCATATGCTCATGATCAGGTTGGATATTGGAACTTTGTATATCAGAATGGCGGACAGATTTTGAACGAGGACGGAACAAAAGCAGAATATACAGAACAGGCAACAAGTGATGCAATTAAATTTTATGTGGATCTTCAGAATAATGACTGGTGCCCGACACAGGAGCAGTTTGCAAATACGAGTGCAACAGAGCAGTTTTTCTCAGGACAGGGAGCAATGTTCTTTGCGGGAAACTGGGATCTGGTAAATCTTTGTTCAACTTACACAGATATGAATGGTAAATGGGATGTAGCAGTTCTGCCAAAATGCCCGAATCCGGAAAGTGGAGACGGACGTGCAGTAATTTCTAACAGTGTATCATATGCAACAGCAGCAGAAGGAAAGAATAAGGATACCGCAATGGATTTCCTGAAATTCCTTGCGTCAGAGGAGGGACAGAAGATCCAGGGAGAATCCGGTGTTGCAATTCCAGCATATAATGGATTGGAAGATACATGGGTGAATACATTTGCGGAGAAAGGATATGACATTCATCCGGAGAATATTATCCCGATGTTTGATTACAGTGTAAAATATGTAAACAATCCTTCGAGACCGTCATGGGAGCCAAAGGTGGAACAGGCAGTACTTGATATTTATGCCGGAAATACATCTGTGGATGATGGAATCCAGAATATGCAGAATATTGTTACGGAAGCAATCGCAGAAGAATAGACGAGCTTGGAGGTAGAGCCGGATGAAGAAAAAATCGAGGTTTGACCAGGATCATAAATGGGGTTATCTGATGATAGCCCCAACGATTCTTGGATTAATTATATTAAATGTATATCCATTTGTAGAAACAATTATTTTAAGTTTTTCATCCAAAAAGGTGTTTGGTGGAACAAAGTTTGTAGGACTTGAAAATTATATAAAGATGTTTTCAAGTCCTGAATTCTGGAGAGCAACATGGAATACATTGCTGTTTTGTTTGCTGACAGTTCCGGGAGGGGTTCTCCTGGCACTGGTTGTAGCAGTTCTTCTGAATTCAAAGATTAAAGGAAAGGTGGCCTTTCGTGCCATTTTCTTCCTCCCGATGGTCGTATCTCCGGCAGCGGTAGCAATGGTTTGGAAGTGGATGTTTAACTCGGATTACGGAATCATCAATACAATTTTCCATACAAATATTAATTGGACGACAAATCCAAATGTAGTGATTTTTACAGTTGCAATTGTTGCAATCTGGAGTGCTCTTGGATATGATGCAGTCCTACTGCTTTCAGGAATTCAGAATATTTCCAAAAGCTATTATGAAGCAGCCAGTCTGGATGGCTGTACAAAGTTTCAGCAGTTTCGTTATATTACCATGCCAATGGTTTCACCGACATTGTTTGTTGTATTGATCATGAGATTGATGGCATCTCTTAAAGTATATGATTTGTTATACATGATGGTAGGGGAAGGAAATCCTGCACTGAGTAAGTCACAATCGTTGATTTATTTATTCTATCGTGAATCCTTTATTTCCGGAAACCGTGGTTATGCTTCACCGATTGTAATATGGACAGTACTTTTGATTGGAGTAATAACAGCAGTACAGTTTGTTGGACAGAAAAAATGGGTTAATTACGAGGTATAGGAGGCACAGTATGAAGAAAAGCAAAAAAATATCAAATGTATTTGTGTATGTTGCTCTGATTCTGGGATCTATCATAATGATTTTTCCATTTGCGTGGATGATTCTGACAGCATTTAAAACCAACGAAGAAGTACTTCGGGTTCCACCGACACTTTTACCATCCAACTGGAATTCCGGTGCATTTACAAAAGTGTTGGATTTATTGCCATTTGGAAATTTATATCTGAATACGGGATTGATGATCTTGTTCCGTGTATTGTGTGCGGTTGTATTTTGTTCTATGGCCGGTTATGCATTTGCAAAATTAAAATTTAGGGGTAAGAATTTTCTTTTTACGCTGGTTATTGTTCAACAGATGATTCCAGGACAGATTTTTATCATTCCTCAGTATCAGATGATTGCAAAATTAGGAATGACAGATACGATATTTGCGTTAGTATTTCCTGGAATTGTTAGTGCATTCGGAACATTTTTTCTGAGACAGGCTTATATGGGAATACCGGATGAGATAGCAGAGGCGGCATATCTGGATGGCTGTAATCGCTGGCAGACATTTACGAAAGTAATGTTTCCGCTGACAAAGTCCTCTCTTGCAGCGCTTTCAGTATTCACAGCAGTGTTTGCTTATACAGATTTGATGTGGCCGTTGATCGTAAACACCAATATTAATTCAACTACATTATCAGCAGGACTTTCCAGTCTGAATGGACAGTTCAGTACAAACTATCCGGTGCTGATGGCCGGTTCCTTATTTGCAATGCTTCCAATGGTAATCTTGTATCTGATTTTCCAGAAACAGTTTATTGAAGGTGTAGCAATGACAGGAGGAAAATAAGGGAATAGAAAGGGCAGAATTTGATGGAACTTATAACATTACATACAAAACACACAACCTATCAGATGGGAATTGCAGAGCATGGATTTCTGCTTCATTTGTATTATGGTCCAAAAGCAGAGGGAGACATGAGCAGTCTTCTGACAGCATATGACAGAGGTTTTTCAGGAAATCCGTATGATGCAGGCAGTGATCGAACGTTTTCTATGGATACATTTCCGCAGGAATATCCATGTTATGGAAATGGAGATTTCCGAAGCCCGGCTTTTAATGTGAAGAACGAACAGGGAGTTTATGGTATTGATCTGAGATATAAGAGTCATTCTGTAACAGATGGAAAATATAGTATTCCTGGACTTCCGGCAGTATATGCAGATAAAGCGGACGGAGCGTATACAGTAGAGGTTGTGCTGGAAGATACATTGCTTGGACTTGAAGTGACGCTGCGTTATGGTGTGCTTCCAGAACTGGATGTAATTACAAGAAGTGTTATCGTGAAAAACATTGGAAAGCACCAGATCTATTTGACGAAAGTATACAGTGCAGGAATGGACTTTCTGACGGGAGATTTTGATCTTCTTCATTTTCATGGACGTCATGCGATGGAACGTATGGAAGAACGAATTCCAGTGATTTATGGAAATCAGAGCTTTGGAAGCAGAAGAGGAACATCCAGTCATCAGCAGAATCCATTTTTTATCCTGGCAG
This sequence comes from uncultured Blautia sp., assembly GCF_934372025.1. Taxonomy (GTDB): domain Bacteria; phylum Bacillota; class Clostridia; order Lachnospirales; family Lachnospiraceae; genus Blautia_A. The sequence goes on along the minus strand of NZ_CAKROJ010000039.1, from coordinate 2,601 downwards.
AGAAAGAAACGACAGAAGATTTTGGTGTATGTTATGGAATGTCCATGCTTTATAGCGGAAATTTCAAATGTGAAGTAGAGAAAGACCAGTTCGGTCAGACACGTATGCAGATGGGGCTGTTGGATGAAATGTTTGAATATCCGCTTGAGCCGGGCAAAGCGTTCTATACACCTGAAGTTGCCATGGCATACTCAGGAAACGGACTTACATCACTGTCTCACATTTATCATAAGCTGATTCGATATCATGTATGTCGAGGAAAATATAAAACGGCAAGAAGACCGGTCCTTATAAATAACTGGGAAGCAACCTATATGGATTTTAACGGAAATAAGATTGTAGAGATTGCGAAACAGGCAGCAGAACTTGGCGTAGAGATGCTGGTTCTGGATGATGGCTGGTTTGGCAGCAGGGATACAGATAACAGCGGACTTGGAGACTGGATTGTAAATGAAGATAAAATGGAAGGCCCGTTGTCCGAAACAGTAGATAAGATTAACGCAATGGGGATGAAGTTTGGTCTTTGGATCGAACCGGAGATGGTAAACGAAGACAGTGATCTGTATCGTAAGCATCCGGACTGGGCATATGTGATTCCGGGACGTCGTCCAGTGCGTGGAAGAAACCAGCTTGTTTTGGATTTTTCAAGAAAAGAAGTGGTTGATTATATCTTTAATTCCATTTCAAAAGTAATTGATTCGACTAATATAGATTATATAAAGATGGATATGAACCGTAGTATCTGTGATGTATATACAGCAGTTGAACAGCAGCAGAATTATGGAAAGATCATGTATGAGTATGTACTTGGCGTATATAATTTTATGGAACGACTGATTCAGAGATATCCAGAACTTTTGATTGAAGGATGCAGCGGAGGTGGTGGAAGATTTGATGCCGGAATGTTATATTACACTCCACAGATCTGGTGCAGTGATGATACAGATGCAATCGAAAGAATTCAGATCCAGCATGGAACATCTTTTGGATATCCGATTTCAGCAGTAGGATCTCATGTTTCGGCAGTACCTAATCATCAGACAGGAAGAGTGACTTCAATCCAGACAAGAAGTGTTGTGGCAATGGCGGGAAGCTTTGGATATGAATTAGATTTAAATTTACTGTCTGATGAAGAAAAAGAAGCTGTAAAAGAGCAGATTAAAGATTACAAAAAATATTGGAATCTGATTCACAATGGGGTGTATTATCGCTTACATAATCCGAATACAAATCATGAATTTGCAGCATGGGAGTTTGCAGCAGAAGATCAGAGTGAAGCTTTATTAAATATTGTCACATTGACAACTCATGCAAATGCACCGGTAAATTATGTGAAATGCAAAGGATTGAGTCCGGAGAAGATATATCGATGTGAAGAAGACAATAAGATTTACAGTGGAAATGTATTGATGAATGTTGGTATTCCAATTGCCATTATGCCAGGAGAATATCATGGAATACAGATACACTTGAGAACATATGTTTAATCTTCTGCTTGCAAATATGCGGGCGGCAGGATTGCTGGCAGAATAGGACAGAGTAAAAAACATGGTATGACAGAGCATTTCTGTCGTACTGTGTTTTTTTCTTTATAAAAGATATATATAAATGGAATATGTCTGGTATAAAAAGGAATATGTCAATATCCCCCAGTGGGGCTTATGATGAATAGCCCGTTTTGGTATCATTGAGGAAGTTAAGTTACCAAATTAAAAAAGCGAGGGAACAGATAATGAAAAAGGGGATTTTAACAATTGCCGGAATGCTTCTGACTGTATCACTGGTCAGCGCCGGAACCACAGTACCTGTACTGGCAGATGAAGAAACAACACTGGTATACGGAAGCGGAGATTATACCAGAATCAACCCGGCCATGGACGAACATGGCGAGATCAATATTCTGATCTTTAATGGATTGACTGCACATGACGGAGACAATCAGGTAGTTCCGGGACTGGCAGAAAGCTGGGATTTTGATGATGCAACCAACACCTACACATTCCACATGGTAGAAGATGCTAAATGGCAGGATGGCGAACCTGTTACAGCAGATGACGTTAAATTTACGATCGAAGCTATCATGGATCCGGAAAACGGTTCTGAGAATGCACCAAACTACGAAGATGTAGAAGAGATCAACGTGATCGATGACCATACAGTTGAATTCAAACTTGAGGACAAAAACGTTGCATTCCTTGACTATATGACAATGGCAGTTCTTCCTAAGCATCTGCTTGAGGGAGAAGACATGCAGACATCTGATTTCTTCCGTAACCCGGTAGGAACAGGCCCATACAAAATCGAATCCTGGGACGAAGGACAGGCTATCACATTAGTTAAGAATGAAGATTATTTCAAAGGTGAGCCTTCCATCGACAAAGTTGTATTCAAGATCGTACCGGATGACAATGCAAAAGCTCTTCAGTTAAAATCCGGAGAACTGGATCTGGCTCTTTTAACTCCAAAGGATGCAGCATCTTTTGTTGATGATGACGCATACACATGCTACGATATGAAGACAGCAGATTATCGTGGAATCATGTTTAACTTTGGAAACGAATACTGGCAGAAAAACCGTGACCTGATTCCGGCAGTATGCTA
>NZ_CAKROJ010000038.1 GCF_934372025.1 uncultured Blautia sp. | reverse complement strand
GAGTCGTCGGAATAATCGGAATCATCCGAGTAATCGGAGTCATCGCTGTAGTCAGAGTCATCAGAATAATCGGAATCGTCTGAACCGTCGGATGAGGAATCACTCTGTGAACTGTCTGAGTCTGAGGACCAGGTGTCCTCGATGTAATTACCGTTTGCATCTACCATATCGCCATCAGAGTTGAAGGATGCAGTAAGAAGCGTGGTGTTGGTGGATGGGGTTACCTTCTGGGACATGATCTCTTTGAAGCGCGTCTGAAGGTTTGCGAGTGTAAATGAATCATCCCCGAGGGAGGTTCGCACTCCGTGCTGGGAAGCAAGCTCTTCTGTATAGTCAGAAAGCATGTACGGACCAAATACACCCGTTTCTTTGTTATAATGCATGACCATTGGTTTAACCTGTGCATTGAGGATCTCAATGGATGTCTTTCCGTCCTGAACGGTTTTCTGGATCGTGAAGCATCCCATTCCTTCCAGGAGTGCATCTAAGGATTCCTGAGTGGAAACAAAATTTCCAAGGGAATAGAAGATCAGCATGCTGTGGCCGGATTTATCAGACATAGTTCCATATGGCTGCAGAATATGCGGGTGTCCTCCGATTACGACATCAACGCCTTGCTGCATGAGGAAGGTTGCCCATTCTTTTTCGTATTCGGTAGGCATTGAATCCATTTCTTTGCCCCAGTGAGCAACAAAGATCAGGACGTCACTGCTTTCTTTGGCTTTCTGGATCATAGAGGATACTTTGTCTTTCTCAAAGATATCAACCATATAATCTTTGCCTTCTAAGACACCGGAGTTGTTAGTGCTGTATGTATAATCCAGGAAAGAAATCTTGATGCCGTTTACGTCAAGAACCTTGACAGAAGAAGCATCCTCTTCTGTTTCATGTATGCCAAGAACCGGAATATCTGAATGACTTGTTTTCCAGTAATTCAGAGTCTGGCTCAGGTAGTCATATCCATAGTCATCGATATGGTTGGTTGCGGATTCAATGACATCGAATCCTGCATTAATAAGCGCATCACCGACTTCTGTCGGGGTTGCGAAGGAAGGATAGCCGCTGACAGCATTGTGATCTGTTGTAAAAACAGTTTCCTGATCAACCATGGCAAGATCAGCAGCCTGGATCTCGGATTTGACATTTTCGTAAATTTTGTCATAATTCCAGGTTCCTGAGTCAGATTTTCCGGATTCGATCAGTGAGTCATGGTAGAGATTATCGCCAACAGCAACAACATTTGCAGTGTATACTTCAGGTGCTTTTGCGGCAGCTTCGGCTTCTTCTTTTTTTCTGGCGGCTTCTTCGGCAGCCTGATCTGCCGGTTTCTGAACCAGATGATAATCCAGCTGATGAAAAACAAAGACCAGAAGAACAAGAACTACAACGGAGCAGATCAGGCCGATGCGGGAGTTGATCTGTTCTTTAAGATTTAAAGGGATGTTTTTGTTTTTTTTCATAATAAAGTCCTTTGTATATTTGGTGAGACTTTCTGTAAAAAAAGTCGTTTTATGTTCAATTCACCATTATAACAAATAGATTCTATTAAAGAAAGAATTAAGTTGAAAAAAATAAGTGGAAAAATACTTTGTGCTTCAAAGCAATATACGTTATAATGTGAAATAATGATACAGAAAGGACAGGAAGGCGAGGGGAGACGCATGAAGTCATATGAAACAGTAAATAATATCCTGGTGAGATTGTTTAAAGATATTCTCGATATAGAGGAGCGGGCTCTGATCACTTCGGAATATAAGGATATATCTGTAAACGATATGCATATCATGGAGGCGATCGGTATACAGGAGAAAAAGAACATGTCTACAGTGGCAAGAGCCGTTTCAGTTACTGTAGGCACATTGACGATTGCAATCAATCATCTTGTAAAGAAGGGATATGTGGAGCGTACCAGAAGTGAGGAAGATCGACGCGTGGTTCTGGTATCTCTCTCAGAAAAAGGGGAGAAAGCTTATCTGCATCACAAGATTTTCCATGAAAAAATGGTTATGGCAGTGCTGGATGGGCTGAATCCACAGGAGACAAAAGACCTTACGAAGGCATTGTTGAAACTGCAGAAATTTTTTGATAATTATACGAATGAATAAATAGAAGGAGATGCGTGCAGGCATCTCCTTCTGTGTTGTGAAATATACAGGCAGTCTGTCTGGATTTTTCAGAGGTCAGTGCGTTCAGTCGTTTCTGCATATATTTCTTCAGAACAGGAAACTGGACAGGGCCGATCTCGAGAAGATTCTGATGAAAAATTTTCGGATCAAAATTATCACCAAGAGCAGTCTGCCATTCGTTTTTTAGATCCAGGAAATTAAGATAACCCCAGCAGTATTTCTGATAATTTCCAGGTGTTTCTACAATATACTGATAGATTTCAGAAAGGGCATTGTCATCAGTGATTCCAAATAGCTTTAAGAGTCTGGAAGCTTCGTTTTGATCCCATCCGTAATAATGAATTCCGATATCCAGAAGAGCATAAATGCACAGATTGATGCTGCGGTTCAGCCAGACCAGGCGAATGCAGTCAGAAATGGATGAGTTTTCCGGGCTGTCGGAGGCATATTGATATCCGTAAGATTCTGTGTAGACTGCCCATCCTTCAACATAACCGCCGGAGGTGATCAGATAGCGAATGTCGGAAGGCTTTGTATTACCAAAGAAAACAGTCTGATACAGATGTCCTGGAAAGCCTTCGTGCGACAGAGTAGTAAAAAGTTCCAGATTACTTCTCTGGTCAGCCGGGTTGATATAGATAATATTAGGTGATCTGGTATCGAGCGGCGGAGTCAGATAAAAAGCCGGACTCAGATATTTCTGCATGGATTTATGTACATAACGTACGATAAACTCCGTATCATCCAGGAGAGGAAAATCCTGTTTCATTTTCTGATGCAGTGAAGAAAGAATTTCTCTGGGCTCCATTTGGGAAATATCAGGGGAACCGTTAAGCTCACGAAGCAGAGAAGGCTGTTCTTTCAGCGCTTTCTGAACGGTTTCCATGTCCTGAACGATCTGTCCGGCCAGTCGTCGCTGTATGGTTTTGACAGGTACATAGGAGCCGGTCTGACTTTGCAGCAGGCATTCATAGTATTCTTTGCCGTTATTGAAATGAGCCAGCCCCTGGCTGGGACGGCCGGTACCTCGAAGAGCCTGTAAACCGAGTATTAGTTTCTGATAGGCAGGAATTACTTTGTTCAGAAGGATCTGCCGATGTTTCTGAACCAGGATTTCCTGTTCTTTCCGGGAGAGATTCCCGAATTCTTTTAATTTTTCAGTAAAAATCTCCAGCATATAATTATTTTCCGGATCTTTGATAAATGCCTGACATTGTGCGAGCACGCGGTCCAGAGTTGCGTCACTCATAAAATACCCCTGTTTTGATTTGGCCTCTTCAAAAGCGAGGATACTTTCGAAATAAGGCTCGACAGAAACGAGCAGGTTCAGATAATCAGCGATGTCCTGTTTCTGATAAAACGCGTATTCTGCAAGCAGGACAGGAAGCTGTGCCTGAATGCCAAGACTGGGGCTTAAAGGTTCTTCAAGGATTGCGAGCTCCTGAAAGTTTTCCTGTGTTTTGTAGTATAAAAGGAGCATATCGAGCGTAAGTTGGTTTTCTTCAGACAAAGCAGATATTTTGAAAGTTTTCAGTTTCGTAAGTGTCTGGTAAGCAAAATTTTCTGTTCTGGACGAGGATTCTGAAGATGCTCCGGAAACCGGGTCCGAAGATATTTCTGATGAAGGTAATGAAATAGTGCCCAGCGATGCTTTTGGTCTTGTTATTCCTTTCTTTTCCGGATAAGCCAGCGAATAATGCAGGTTCAGCATATTACCGGATACCTCTTTCTGAAAAAGCCGATCAGTAAATGCCTCAAAACGTCTGTCCTCTGAGAGCAGATGGGTATTGGCCCATCCAAGGACAGTACCAAGAAGAAAAACGAGACACAACATACCTGCGATCCATATGCGTGTTTGTCGTCTGCGTGATAATAACTGCATAGAGACCTCATGAGAAGCGCTTTTTACTATCTTATTGGAAAAAAAACGATAGTATGCTAAACTGATAGACAGTGGCTGTTGTGGATCGTGAAAACAGCATTAACAGCGGTCTGTACAACAGAGAAAGTGAGGCAGAATCTGATGGAAAATAAAATATATGATCTGGCGATCCTCGGTGCAGGACCAGCGGGAATCTGTGCAGCTATCTATGCGGCACGTGCGAAGATGGATGTGATCTGGCTGGACAGGAAATTTGTGCAGGGCGGTCAGATTGTGGATACGTATGAAGTGGACAATTACCCGGGTCTTCCGGGAATTACCGGGCTGGATCTGGGAGAAGCAATGGCAGGACATGCGGAAAAGCTTGGACTGAAGCCAAAGAGAGAGCCAGTTCTCTCAATTACTGATGAAGATGAATGCAAAGTGATTCGTACGAAAAAGAATGAATATCGTGCGAAGGCAGTGATCCTGGCATGTGGAGCAACACATCGCCATCTGGGAATCCTGGGGGAAGAGGAACTGAGCGGTATGGGGGTATCCTATTGCGCCACCTGTGATGCGGCTTTCTTCCAGGACAGAACAGTTGCGGTAGTAGGTGGAGGAAATGTAGCAGCAGAAGATGCGATTCTTCTTTCACGTACCTGCAAAAAAGTTTATCTGGTGCATCGACGTGATGAGCTCCGGGCAGAGAAGATTCTTCAGGACAACCTGTTTGCCTGCCAGAATGTAGAACTGGTATGGGACAGTGTGCCGGTATCTGTGGAGGGCCTGGATAAAGTGGAAGCGCTGAAGGTTCGAAATGTAAGGAATGACGAGGAGACATCGATTCCGGTGGATGGAGTGTTTATTGCAGTTGGAATTGTTCCGGGGACAGAGAAATTTAAGAATCTCGTGAAGCTGGATGAAGGTGGATATATTATTGCAGGAGAAGATGGAGTAACAAGCACTCCGGGTGTTTTTGCAGCCGGTGATATCCGTACCAAGAATCTTCGGCAGGTGGTAACTGCGGTGGCAGACGGAGCCAATGCAGTGGCTTCTGCGAGACGTTATCTGATGGAGCATTAAGTGCCGGATAAAGGGAAAATTTGACAAAACTATTACTTTTGTGTTAAGATACGTAACTGTTGCGCGAGAATATGTATTTTAACAAACGCAAAGGAGTAATAGATGAAGAAAAAAATAACAGCAATGTTATTGGCAATATGTTGTATCAGCAGTACCTGTACCGTTTATGCAGATGACAGCACTTCTGCCGGCGATATCAGTGCAATGGCAAGTGAGATCGTAGCACAGGCAGCAGTACGTGCAGAGGAATATCAGGAACTGAAAAAAGAGGCAAAGAAGTACGCAGATGCGCAGGAAGTGGAAAGACGTGCGCAGGAGATCAAAGAAGAAACGGCTCGCATCCGTAAGGAAGCTCTTGAAGAAGCAGCACGACAGAAAGAAGCGAAGCGTGTGGCAAAGCGTAAGGAAGTTGCAGATTTTGCCGTTCAGTTCGTGGGTAATCCGTATGTATGGGGCGGAACAAGCCTTACAAATGGTGCGGACTGTTCAGGATTTGTAATGTCTGTATTTGCAAACTTCGGTTATAAACTGCCGCGAGTGGCAGCAGCTCAGTATCAGGCTTCCCAGCAAAAGGAGATAAGCCAGATGGAAGTAGGAGATCTCGTCTTTTATGGTGCGGGAATCTATCATGTGGCATTGTATATCGGCAATGGTAAAGTCGTGCATGCACTGAATGCTAACAAGGGAATTGTGATCACGGATTATGATTATGAGACACCGACAGGTGTTGGAACTTATATGGAATAAAAGCAAAGAGTTACAGTTTCTGTGAAGACAGAACGGTAACTCTTTTTTCTAAAATAAAAAAATTTTCGTGGAAATAAAAATAATTCGCGTGGAAAAAAGTCGAAAAAAGGAGGTATTTGGCAAATTGCACAAACCCTGTCGAATAATGGGGGAAAATGTGGATAACGCGAAAAATGGTGCAAAAGTTATCCACACATGAAAAACGTGAAAAATTCGATATTTTTGAGTTATGCACAAAGTTATCCACATTATCCACAAAATATTTATGTGGAATAAGAGATTTACATAAATAAATAAAAAACAAATGTTTTGGTTAATAATGATGAAATTGAGAAATTCGATAAAAAAATAGAAAAATCTATTGACTTTTTCATAGTGAAAATATTATAGAATTTTGCCTTCAAAAGAAAAATTTTAAACTTTGAAAGATTAATTTTCAGACAATATAAAGAAATGAAGCAGAGGGGAATCATCCCTTCTGCTTCATTCGTTTAATGACCTTCAGACGTGTAAATTCTTCACGTTCTTTCTCTTCCAGAGCATTCTGGATATCTTTGGTAAGTGCTTCATAACGTGGAATTGTGATATTCTTGAGGGCATTTGCTCTTTTCTGTGTCTTTTTGATGTTGGCAGCCAGACGAATCGCGGCATTTTCAATTCCGGCGAGTTCGATTGAAAGCTCTTTAACTTTTTCAAAAGCTGCTTTTGCCTGATCCAGAGACATCTTAGTACTGTAATAAGCATAAGTTGGTGTGTTGGTCAGCTGTTTGTCATATTCAACCAGAGGAATCTCAGTTCCCATGACACTGCGGGTTTTGATCCGTATGGAATCTTCAACAGGAACGGTATAGGAGACCTGCTGTACAAATGCGATTCCAAGCTCCATATTAGCCTTCTGAAGAGCTGCATAGGCAGTTCGGAAGGTTTCATCGATCTGAGACTGAATATCCTTTGCCTGATCGATCAGCTCCATCATTTCGCGGATCAGGATATTTCGTTTTTTATCCATCAGCTCAAATCCCTGTCGGGAGAGAGCCAGAGAGTTCTTGGCAAGTATCAGATTACCCTTGGTGGGGAAGGTATTCGGATCCATAAACAGTCACCTCCCCTTAACGAACAGTTTCTCTGTAATACTTGTTGAGGATCTTTGTATCAATTCGGTCAAGTTCTTCTTTTGGAAGAAGTCCCAGAAGCTCCCAGCCCTTGTCAAGGGTTTCGATGATGCTTCTGTTTTCTGTTTCGCCCTGTCCGACAAACTCTGCTTCAAAGGCCTTACCAAAGACAAGGTAACGCTTGTCGATCGGAGAAAGTTCATCTTCACCGATAACGGAAGCAAGAGCTCGTGCATCACCTACTTTGGCGTAGCAGGAGAAGAGCTGGTTGGCAATATCCTGATGATCTTCTCTTGTGAAGCCTTCTCCGATGCCATCCTTCATCAGACGGGACAAGGACGGAAGTACATTGATCGGTGGATAAATTGCCTGGCCATGAAGCTGACGATCCAGAACGATCTGACCTTCGGTGATATATCCGGTAAGGTCAGGAATCGGATGCGTGATGTCATCATTTGGCATGGTCAGGATCGGAATCTGTGTTACAGAACCTGTACCGCCCTGGACGATACCGGCACGTTCATAGAGAGTAGCCAGCTCACTGTACAGATATCCCGGGTAACCTTTACGGGAAGGGATTTCTCCTTTGGAGGAAGAAACCTCTCGCATGGCCTCGCAGAAGGAGGTGATGTCTGTCAGGATTACCAGGATATGCATACCTTTTTCAAAGGCAAGATATTCAGCGGCAGTCAGTGCGATCTTTGGTGTCAGCAGACGTTCTACGACAGGATCATTTGCCAGGTTCAGGAACATGACAACATGGTCAGAGGCACCGCTTTCTTCAAATGTACGGCGGAAAAACTCAGCGACATCATATTTGACACCCATTGCAGCAAAAACGATAGCAAAGTTTTCATCGGAATCGCTGCCCAGAGAAGCCTGCTGTACAATCTGTGCAGCCAGCTTGTCGTGTGGAAGACCGTTTCCGGAAAAGATTGGAAGTTTCTGTCCACGGATCAGGGTGGTCAGTCCGTCGATTGCGGAAATACCGGTATTGATATAGTTTCGTGGATATTCACGTTTGACCGGATTCAGTGGAAGTCCGTTGATATTCAGACTTACTTCCGGAGTAATCTCACCCAGTCCGTCGATTGGCTGACCGATACCATTAAAGGTACGGCCGAGAATCTCAGGAGAAAGTCCGATCTCCATCGGGTGCCCGGTCAGACGTGTGTGCGTGTTGCCAAGAGACATGTTGTCAGTTCCTTCAAATACCTGAATGACAGCTTTGTCTTCATAAATTTCAATGATACGACCGATCTTCTGTGTCCCATCGTCCATGTGGAATTCTACAATTTCCTCAAAGGAAGCGTTTTTGACACCTTCCAGGACTACCAGAGGGCCGTTTATTTCACTTAAACCTAAATATTCGATAGCCATAAATACGTTCCTCCTGTCAGCCGTTCTTCTCTAATACTTTGTCATAAAACTCATCGATGTCTTTTTTGTACTGGTCAAATTTATCCAGCTGATTGTTCGGAACATCATATTTAATAGAAATAATGCGTTCAAAGATGTTGTCTTCTTTGAGAACGGAAACAGGCATGCCGCGGTTGATCAGGGATTTGGATTTCTCGTACAGATAAAGAATGATCTCCATCATTTTGAACTGTTTTTCCATTGGAACGCAGGTGTCTTCCTGATGGAAGGCATTCTGCTGAAGAAAACCAAGGCGGATGACTCTTGCGATTTCAAGAGTCAGTTTCTGGTCATCCGGTAATACGTCGCTTCCGATCAGTTTGACAATTTCCATGAGAGAGCTTTCCTGGTTCAGGATTGCCATCAGCTGATTTCGGTCAGCTACAAATTTCGGGGATACATGATCACGATACCATGGGGTCAGATCTTCCAGGTATTCACTGTAACTGGTCAGCCAGTGAATCGCAGGGAAATGTCTTGCATATGCCAGAGATTTATCAAGTCCCCAGAAGCAGCGAACAAATCGTTTGGTGTTCTGTGTGACCGGTTCGGAGAAGTCACCACCCTGAGGGGAAACTGCACCGATGATGGATACAGAACCTTCTGTACCGTTCAGGTTCTGCATCATGCCGGCACGTTCATAGAATGCGGAAAGCTTGGAAGCCAGGTAAGCCGGGAAGCCTTCCTCAGCCGGCATTTCCTCAAGACGTCCGGAGAGCTCACGAAGAGCTTCTGCCCAACGGGAAGTGGAGTCTGCCATGATCGCTACATCATAACCCATGTCACGGTAATATTCTGCCAGGGTGACACCTGTATAAATGGAAGCCTCACGGGCAGCTACCGGCATGTTTGAAGTATTGGCGATCAGTGTGGTACGATCCATCATCAGGTTGCCGGATTTCGGGTCGATCAGTTTACTGAAATCTTCCAGTACCTGAGTCATTTCATTTCCACGCTCACCGCAGCCGATGTAGATGATGATATCTGCATCGGACCATTTGGCAATCTGATGCTGTGTCATGGTTTTTCCTGTTCCGAAACCACCTGGAACGGCAGCAGTACCGCCTTTGGCAATTGGGAACAGTGTATCAAGGATACGTTGTCCTGTGACAAGCGGAACGCTTGCAGGATAGCGAAGATGTGTCGGACGTGGGATTCGGATCGGCCATTTCTGAGCAAGTGCAAGCTCTCTGGTGCTTCCGTTGCTCAGCTGAATGGTTACGATTGGTTCGAGGATAGTGTAATCACCGTCCGGAGCTGCTTTGATAACGGTTCCTTCTGTGATATCCGGAGGAACCATGGATTTGTGAAGGATGGAAGAGGTTTCCTGTGTCTCTGCGATGATCGTGCCGGGACCTACAACGTCTCCTTCTTTTACAGTAATATGTGAGTGCCATTTTTTCTGAGTGTCAAGAGAATCTACACTGACACCACGGGAAATATATTTTCCGGAGGACTTTGCAATTTCCTCCAGCGGTCGCTGAATACCGTCGAAGATGTTGTGGATGATACCAGGTCCGAGAAGGACAGAGATAGCATCACCTGTACCGGTAACAGTTTCGCCCGGACGAAGACCGGTAGTCTCTTCGAATACCTGAACGGTTGTCATGCCTTTTTTCAGACCGATGACTTCACCTACCAGATTATCTTTACCTACATAGACCATTTCGGAGATCTTGAATCCGGAATCGCCCTTCAGATAAACGACAGGGCCGTTGATTCCATAAATGATACCTGTTTTATTCATGATTCAGCCCTCCGTCAAATTTGAATGTTTTACACATGGAAGCAAGGTTTGCAGAAAAAGAATTATCTATCAGAATGTTTTTCTGTGGAATCTCAGCACGGATGCCGCCAAGAAAATCTTCATCTGAAACCTGAAGAGGAATGCCTGTTTTTCGGGCAAGATCATTTACTTTGGCCTTATCAGAAGAAGAGAGGAAAATTCGGATCTCATCCTCTTCTGCAAAGGATACGGCCTCTGTAATTCGATTGCAGAGATATTCATCATATTCTGCTGTTGTTACAAAATGCTGTATTTTATCTTTTACTTCGGCAAAAAGAGCTTCTTTTAATTCTTCCTGTTTGCGGGACCAGTCTCTCTTGAGTGTAATCTGTTCAGCAGAAAGTGCTTTGTTGACTTCACGATGGACATGTCCGGTCTCTGCCTTGATCTCTGCCTCGGCATTCTGGCGTCCTGCCTGTCTGTGCTCTTCCAGCTTCTGCGCAAGATGCTGTTTATGTTCCTGAATAGCCTGTGCGGCATCTTCTTTGGCTTCCTCGATAGAAACCTCATAAAAATGCTGAAGCTTTTCGTCTATTGTCATGATATTGTTACCTCCTGCCTACAATTTCAGTCCGATCGCTTCATTGACATATGAAGTGATGAAATCCGGTTTACGGCCGGTGCCGTGTCTGTCAGGAATTTCAATGATCAGAGGTGTTTTGTGATGCAGACGGACATCGTCGATGATTTCCGGAAATTCCCGACCGAATTTTTCGGTCAGAAGGATTATTCCGATTTCCTTGTCTGCAATCGTACGCTCCAGAGCTTCTTTAAGCTCTGTGCGTTCGTGGACAACAACACCTTCCACACCTGCCAGACGCATGCCTGTGTAGGTATCAATGTTATCACTGATCAAATACATCTTCATAGAGAACGCTCCTTAAAGCTTACCAAGGATCATAAAGGAAATGATCAGTCCGTAAAGTGCGATACCTTCTGCCATAGCTACGAAGATAATGGATTTACCAAACAGAGATCCGTCTTCGCTCAGTGCACCGAGAGCTGCACTTGCAGAGCTTGCAACGGCAATACCGGAACCGAGACCGGAAATACCTGTAACAAGAGCTGCACCAAGATAGCCAAGACCTGTAGCAAGACCATCAGCAGTAGTGCTGGCAGCCTGTACGCTTGCAGTTCCTGCAAATCCGACTACAGTTGCAACAAGAAGTACGCCAAAGAACATAAAGCAGTTGGCCATGAGAGATTTTTTATAACGTTTTTTGTTTTTTTCTCCCAGGAAAAAGCAGCCAAAAGGTACGATAATGCTGAGAATCAGTGCAATAGCGGTTGTAATCTGAATGATCATGTTCATAATGATATCCTCCTGATATATGTGTTTTTATTGTGTGGGATCATAGTCCCGGTTACTGCTGTGAAGTTTTCTTTACTGCTTTCATAAAGGGCTGGAATTCACGTCCGTTTCCGGAATAGAAACGGCTGAAGATTTCGTAGTATTCCAGACGAAGTACCTGAATACCTACGATCAGACCCTCCATAGCACATACAAAAATGTTTCCAAGAACAACTACGACCCAGTTCGGACTGCCGCCGTTAGTAGCACCTGCCAGCATCAGTACGACTTCCATCATAGCTGCATGGCTGACGGCAAATGCACCGATACGCAGGAAAGAGAGCGTATTGGAAAGGTAACTGAGCAGAACCTCGAATAATTCAAAGAAGCTCTGAACAAAGAACATACCTTTCTGTTCCGGAAAAATCTCCGATTTTTTCTCGACCAGATTCGTAAGAGGCTCTTTAAGGAACATCAGAATCAGCGGTACGCCGAACATGATGACCAGAACAGCCGTAGCCGGAAGTTTTTTGCCGGAGATGAACAGGCCGACAGTAAGGACAATAGATCCGTAGAAAACAAGTCCTGCGACAGCATTGCTGTCGAACCATGTCTTTTCGGCATCTTTGCGTCGAACAGAGTTAATGATGTTGAATATCATGCAGATCAGGATGATAAACATACCAAATCCGATGGCGATCACAAATACTGCATTCAGTTTTCCAACCAGCGGAACATCCATCATCTTGCTCATTGGCTTCAGCCATATGGCTTTCAATATGTCCTCAAAACCGAAGAAACTGCCGTACATAAAGCCGAAGAATACAGAGAAAACACCGGCACAACTGATGATTCCCGCAAGATCCATATGTTTCGTGCGGTACAGGATCAGTCCGCCGAGGAAAAGTACCAGTCCCTGTCCGACATCACCGAACATGGCTCCAAAAATAAAGGAGTATGTGATAGCTACAAACCAGGTTGGATCGATTTCATTGTAGGCCGGCAGGCCATACATTTTGATATACATTTCAAACGGTTTGAAAAGCTTTGGATTTTTCAGCTTGGTAGGCGGCTTTTTATTAGCGGGTGCCTTCTGGTCTTCCATAAGACAGAAGATTTTTTCATCATTCTGAATGTCCTTCTGGAAGGCAAGGGCATCCTTTTCTGTCATCCAGCCGCACAGAATGTAAAAGGTGTTGTTGTCACCTGGGGTGCAGGCAGCAAGTCTGCGGATATCAAAGCTGCTGGAGCATGCATCCAGAGCGGCCTTGGCTGAGACGATCCGGACGCTGTTATTCACAAGAAACTTACGGGATGCTTCTTTGTTGGCATCCAGTGCCTGGTGTATCTCACGATGACGTGCGTCAAGCTTTGCAAAAGCCTCGGATGCGGTTCCCTGATATTCATCGGGGATGAAAATGCGCTCAAAATGCATGGAAGAGTAAACCGCATGGACTTTGTGCGCCTGATGTTCCGGTACAAAATAAACACCGTATACATACAGATCATCCTCACCGCATTTGATAAATAAAGTGTCCAGATTATCATAGATGTATTTTTCGAACTTCTGAAGATATTGTTTCTCAATGCGTCCAAAACGATAGTGGATGTATTTGAACTTCAGAATCGATGAAACATCAAAATTCAGATCCTTGAACGGACGAATGATCTTAAGCGGATCAAGAACTTCAGCGTGTTCGGACTGAAGTCGGGCTTTTTCCTCTTCGAGACGTCTGGAGCCCTCCTGAATTTTCCGGACTGTCTGGATGGCATTTTCAATATCCATCGGTTCCGGGGTTATCTGGGACGGATCTTCCAGTTGATCGTAGAAGCTGTCAATAGTTGACAGGGCTTCCTTGTAAGGGTTGATTTCCAAAAACGGTGACAGACTGGCTACTTCAGTAAGCTCAGAGAGCGCGTTTTCCAGATGAATTTCATACTTGGAAAGATATGTTTCGGTCATTCTGTCAATATCCGCTTTGGGCCCGGTGATGCTCAAAAATTTCATTTTTTCAATCATTACCATACCTCCCGGGATGTTAATTGTTACGAATATACTGCATTGCCTCGTCTGGTGATATGCCATAACGGATACATTCGATGGCGATAGTCAGACGATTTACTTCATGCTCCTTGTGATACATATAGGAATAAAGCATGGCTACGGAATAAGGATCCTTGCGAGATTCTTTTTCCAGGGTGCTCCGGAGCATATAATTATAAAATTCTTCGAGATTGTGGACAGAAAGATGATCGTATTTTCTGCCATAATATGTTTTGCGGAAGATACGCTGAGCGTCCTCATAAGTAGAGGATTCTACAAGTGCAGAAATTTCTTCTTTTTTCAGCTTGTAATTCACAGGAATCAGCAGAGCATAGATATCTGCCGGTGTCATGTGAAAATATCGCTTTGAACGAGAGATAAACTGCAGATTCAGCATATCAAATTTTTCACCGTAAGCCATGGTGATCTGTTCCAGATCTTTGCCGGAGAAAAGTTTTTTACGTACATTCCAGATCATGGAAAAATAATAAAGATCCAAAGCCATTCCATAGTCAAAAAGAAGGGCGGTATCATGATTCTGGATTCTGGATAAAGGTACATAAAATTCATTTCCCTTCAGGGAGTTTATAAATTCATCCATGGTTGTGCATGCAGTCAGTCTGTCCAGATCGAGCTTGGAATGTCTGCGGAAAAATTCACGGTAAGGAGAAACATCCACAGGATCTGTATCACGATGGTCAAACAGATTGGTCATAAGTTCTTTCAGTACACGAATCTCGTAACGCCTGGAATATAAATCCAGAAATTTGCGCTGTTCGGGATTTGCAAACTGGTAGATCTTTGAAAAATCCGCAAAAATAGAAATTTTGAGCAGTTTTTCTATCTGACCACGGTGAATGGAAGTCTCATCAAGATCAGCCCAGGCTTTTGCATATTCCGGTGTTCGCTTCAGCCACGCAACAGCATGTGAAACGCTGGTAAACTGAAGCAGCTCCTGAATTTCTGCTTCAGAAATCAGTTTACTCTGCATGGCGCGGATTTTTGTTGATATTCCGCTGTAGGAAAGGAGTCTTCCCATGTCGGATCACCCCTTTCAGTATTTGAGAAGCTGCTGGAATAAATCTTCAGCCAGCTGCTGGTGATTCTGCCTGTAATAGGAATCCAGATCCTTCAGGTGCTGTTCTGTTCTGAGGCGGAGAGCCGTCAGTTCCTGATCTTTCTGTTTTTCCAGGCTGTTGCGGAGCTCCTGTATTTTATGGTTGGTCTCCTGTTCCAGTTCTGCGTCAAAGTTCCTGCATTCTTGTTCCATTTCTGCCGAAAGGGCTGCCTTGGTTTTATCTGCATCTTCCATAATGCGTTGTGCTGTGATTTCAATTTCAGATAACTTGTCAAGTATCTGTTCCATATACACCCTCCTTTTCTGTAATTTTTTTGGAACTTTATCCTATAATACACCTTTCGTTAAAAAAATACCATATGAAATTGCACAAGGAAGGGTTAAAATAATGCGAAATGAATATGCAATTTATGAAAAAATGAATATTGCTTGCCCGGAAGATTAGGATAATAAGCGGGAATCCTCGGCAATTCAATTACCGAGATGAAAGCGCAGGATTGTGCATATCTGCACATTGAAAAAATATAATAATCCTTCTCCCACTCTGATATTAGTGCCGTAACCGGCATACAAATATTCGAAAATATGTTTGGGGTTTTGTTGCACATTTCCACTCATCATGTTATACTATATGTATGAAAGAAAATCTAATACATTATAGAACTTGTGTGTGTAATATCAACTACCATATGGTATGGTCGGTGAAATACCGGCGGAAAATATTAAACCAAGAAATTGAGGAATATCTTCAGAAAGTGGTGCAGCAGATTGCTGAGGATAAGGGATTTACTGTTCATTTATTTGAATGTGGTGAAGGTGACCATGTCCATTGCTTTGTATCAGCTCCACCAAAGCTGTCCATAACAGCAATTGTCAAGTATCTGAAGGGGATCACCGGCAGAAAACTGTTCGAATGTTTTCCAGAAATAAGAAACCAGCTATGGAAAGGAGAGCTGTGGAACCATTCCTATTATGTGGAAACAATCGGATCTGTATCTGAGGAAAATATTCGACGTTATATTGAGCATCAGAGCAAGTCTTATTAAATCAAGTAGGTGGAATGTAAAGCTCTATCTGCATAGCTGTTTAAAGGGGGAAGAGGAATGCTGCTGTCACACAGAACATCTGTAAAAATCCAGCCGGAATATTCTAATATCATAGGGCATATGTGTTATGCAGCCGCCAAACTCTGGAATATCTGCAACTATGAACGGCGCCATTATAAAGAACTGGGACTGGAAAAGTATCCTGACTGGTATTATCAAAAAAAAGTACATAAAGGAAATCTGTGGTATAAACAGCTTCCGTCACAGACAGCGCAGGAGACCTGCAAGCAGCTGGACAAAGCATGGAAATCTTTTTATGTCCTGAAAAAGACCGGAGGGATCAAAGATCCAAATCCGCCCCGTTTTAAACAGGACAATATACCGGTCACATACATGCAGATGGGGATCCGGCATGAGAAAGGTTCAGACCAGCTGCGTCTGTCTCTGTCAAAGGATCTGAAAAGCTACATGGAAGAAACATATGGGATCCATGAAAAATTTCTATATCTTGAAAATAAGATTTTCAGGAACATGGATCATATAAAACAGCTGCGGATCTATCCACCGGAAAACGGAAAATGTGACCTTATTGTTATCTATGAGATTGAAGAGCCGGAACAGATTTCTCAGAATGGACATTATTTATCTATTGATCTGGGACTTCATAATCTGATGACCTGTTATGATTCTGTAAACGGCAGGACTTTTATCCTGGGAAGGAAATATCTTTCTCTGGAAAGATATTTTCATAAAGAGATCGCCAGAGTGCAGTCTGTATGGTATGCACAGCAATCGGAAAGAGGAATAAAATATCCAAAATCATCGAAACATATCCAGAGACTTTACAGGAAAAAGCAGAATGCAGTGAAGGATTACCTTCACAAAGTGACCAGATGGATTGCAGAATACTGCAGAAAAGAAGATATCCGCTGTGTGGTTGTGGGGGACATCCGAAATATCCGTAAAGAAAAAGATATGGGACACAAGACCAACCAGAAGTTTCACGGACTGCCATATAACAAACTATATATCATGCTGGAATATAAGTTGAAACTGTATGGGATTCAATTGATAAAACAAGAGGAAAGCTATACCAGTCAGTGCAGCCCGTTTTCACCGGAAATATCAAAGAGATATGCAGAATCATCAAACCGAAAAGAGCGGGGTATGTATATAACTGACGGAGTAAGATTTAACGCAGATGCAGTAGGCGCGTTTAATATCCTGCGGAAATATCTTTCCGTATCCGGAAAACAGAAAACATTGTCCGTAACCGGACTAAAAAAGCCAGAAATAATAAAAGTAGCTGCATAGCCGAAAGGCAAGCAGTATTGGTGTCATGGACGCACCCTGAAAAAAGGCGGTATCCCGCCAGATTTCAGATGCTCTGGTAACTTGTTGCAGAGTAGTTCACAAACGTGTATGATAGATGAAGGATTTTAATGAAATTTTTTGAATAAAATGCCAGATGAGGCAAAAAATAAAAACGGAGAATGAATTTTATGAGATTAAGGAATATACCAGGTGCGAAAGATGCTATCACGGAAAGCAGCTATGTTGTACAGATGCCGGCAGAGTGGAAGGGAAAATGGAACGAGAGATTCTCAAAGGAGCAGCCGCTGCATATTGAGGTTGGGATGGGAAAAGGTCGTTTCCTGATGGATATGGCAAGACTTCACCCGGAGATCAACTATGTTGGAATTGAGATGTATGACAGTGTTCTGCTTCGTGCTCTGCAGAAAAGAGAAAGATTTGAAGCAGATGGAGTGAAACTGGATAATCTTATGTTCATGTGTATTGATGCAAGACTCCTTCCGGAGATTTTCGAAAAGGGAGAAGTGAGCAGGATATACCTGAATTTTTCGGATCCGTGGCCAAAGGCACGCCATGCCAAGAGAAGGCTGACATCCAGAGAATTTCTGGCTCGTTACAGTCAGATCCTGAAGACCGGGGAAACGGTAGAATTTAAAACCGATAACAAAGATCTGTTTGAATTCTCACTGGAAGAGGCAAAAGAAGCAGAGGGCTGGACTCTTCTGGCGCATACCTTTGATCTGCATCATCAGGAAGATATGATGACAGGAAATGTCATGACAGAGTATGAAGAGAAATTTTCTTCTATGGGAAATCCGATCTGCAAGCTGATCGCGCGGTGCGAGAATTAAATTTCAGACAGACATCATCCTGGCAGATACGCATATTATATAGAAAGAAATCTGCCGGGGTGACTGAATGAGCTGCAGAAAGGGAGTCTGCCGGATGCAGGCATGCATGATACAGTTCTGTTATGAGCATCAGAGATTTGGGCGATGCATGAGAAAAATTCACAGAAATGCCGAAGAACTGTGTAAAATTCTGGATTCTATACCGCCTGAAAAGGAGAAGAAGAGGGAAAAATAAATAATAAAAGAAAAACTTAAAAAAAATATAAATTTTTTCTTGACTTTTTGTTCATGGTTTCATATAATAATTCTTGCGTTGAGGAAACAGACGTACAATTTAATAAGATATGCGCTTTTAGCTCAGCTGGTAGAGCACCTGACTCTTAATCAGGGTGTCCAGGGTTCGAGCCCCTGAAGGCGCACTAAGGACACTGTTTTTGCGGACATTGCGATTGCCGCGGGGACGGTGTTTTTTTGTTGCAATAAAGTAGTAAAAACCAGTAAATATTTGTGAGAGAATGAATTTATTTTTATACAAAAAAGCAGATATTTTTTAGTAAAAAGATGTGCTATACTAACACATAAGAAAAAATATGCGAAAGGGAATCGAATGAGGAACGTGAAGGATACAGAGGGAATCGATTTTGTGATCACCTGGGTAGATGGCAGCGATCCTGTATGGCAGCAGGAAAAGAAAAAAACACTTGAAGATTCCGGGCTGAAAGCGAAAACAGATGACAGGAAAGAAAGGTACAGAGACTGGGATAATCTTCGCTACTGGTTTCGTGGAGTAGAACAGTTTGCACCGTGGGTTCGAAAAATTCATTTTGTGACATGGGGACACCTTCCGGAATGGCTGGATCCATCTGCGCCGAAATTGAATATCGTTAATCACAGGGATTTCATTCCGGCAGAATTCCGCCCTACTTTTAATTCTCATACAATTGAGTGGAATCTGCACAGAATCCAGGGATTATCAGAACGCTTTGTTTATTTTAATGATGATATATTTCTGCTGGACAAGGTAAAACCCGAAGATTTTTTCCGAGGAGAAAAACCGGTGGATATGCTTGCTCTGCAGCCTGATGTGGCGAATACAGATAATGAAGTCATGCCGTATATTTATCTGAATAACACTATGGTTCTCGCAAAATATTTTAAGAAATATGAAAATGTAAAGAAACAGCCGGGAGCGTATTTTCATATAGGCTATCCGCCGATGTATTTCTTTTATAATCTTCTGGAGATGGCCTTTCCGAGATTTACCGGTTTTTATACAGTTCACGGTGCTTCACCGCTGAAGAAAGAGACATTTGAAACATTGTGGAAGCTGGAACCGGAACTTCTGACAAAAGTATGCAGTCATGCTTTTCGACATAAAGAAGATATCAGTCAGTATGTGCTTCGGGAGTATCAGAAGCTTAATGGTGATTTTGCGCCGGAAAATATCCGTAAACTGTGCAGTTATTATGACGTCTCACAGAATAATGAGAAGTTGCTCCGTACAATCACACGACACAGAAATAAGATGGTCTGCATCAATGACAGTAATCATGAAATAGATTTTGAAAAAGCAAAAAAAGAGATTAATACTGCACTTGAACAGAGACTAAACAAAAAATCTTCATTTGAAAAATAGTTAAGTACAGGAGAGAAAGATAATGAACATCCTGTTGATAGGAGGCGCATGCAGCCTGATGGACAGCATGATCCTGAAACTTCGAAAAGAAGGACACAGGGTCTATATACTGACAGGAGATAAATATAAGCATAATAAATATAGAAAAGTATTTGAAAAATATGAATTTCCATATGATACAGAAAATCTGAATGCTATTTTTGAGAGTGTCAATCCAGATGCAACGATTCTTATGGGAGCTTTTGATACCAATTATCGTTGGAATGAAGAGGAGCGAGAATCCGTCCGCTTTGTGTCTCATCTGGTTAATATACTTGTAGCATATTCTACAGTTAGGAAGGGAAAACTTATTTTTCTTTCCTCAGATGAGGTCTATAGCGGAAATTATATAAAAGATATCGAAGAGACCGAAAAAACATCAGGATTTGGAATGAGGGCAGATATTCTGGCGCAGGCGGAAGAAATCTGTCAGAATTTCAGAGAGAATCGAAATACCGATATTACAGTGCTCAGACTGGATCATCTGTACTGTATTCCAAGGAACCTAGAAGATGTCAATAATATTTGCTCCCGTATGTGTCTGGAATGCATGAATGATGGTTATATTAAGGCTGACACAGATCATACGTTTTCGATGTTATTCGAAAAAGATGCAGTAGAATATATTTACAAAGTTGTCAGTGCCAGAAAACATGAATATGCACTCTATCAGCTTTCATCCAATGAGGTGGTCAGTGAGCTTGAACTTGCAGCCATGGTGCAGAAGTATATGGAGGATCCTGTAAATATTGTGACTTCATCCGGCGGAAGTGGCCGTTGTGTCCTTTCCGGAATTCGGTTTGAGAAAGAATTCGATGTACATGCGTTTGGTGATCTGAATAAAAATATTGAAAAAATGGCAGCGTACATGCAGAAGCACAAAGCTGTTTTTGTAAACGAAGATAAGCTGAAGCTTCCATGGTGGAAGCAGTTTTGGAATAAGTGGAAGTGGCTGCTTAGAGTTTTAGTTCCTTTCGCAGAAAATTTAATCTGCTTCATCCCGTTCTTTATGATGAATAACAGAACAGTAGGCAGCAGATATTTCGCAAATCTTGATCCGTTTCTTCTGTACGTGCTGCTGTTTGCAATTGTATACGGACAGCAGCAGGCTACTTTTTCGGCAATATGTGCGGTAGTGGGATATATGTTCCGCCAGATGTATACGCGAAGCGGGTTTGAAGTCCTTCTGGACTATAACACCTATGTCTGGATAGCACAGCTTTTTATCCTTGGGCTTGTAGTCGGATACATGCGTGATCAGATTAACACCATGAGGATGGAAAGGGAAGAACTGGAAGCTCATCTGTCGAGGCAGATTGCTGATATCAAGGACATTAATGAAAGTAATACCCGCCTTAAAGGTGTTATGGAACAGCAGCTGATCGATCAGAAAGACAGCATCGGTAAGGTTTATACGATTACACAGACACTGGAGCAGCATATGCCGGATGAGGTTATGTTTTATGCTGTAGAAGTGCTGATGAATCTGATGCATACCAAAGATGTGGCGCTTTATAATGTTGTCAATCAGGATTATGCACGAATTTTTTCAGCGAGTTCTGTTAAAGCAAGAAGTCTTGGTAATTCTATTCGTTACAGGGAAATGACAGGTGTATATGAAGACCTGGCCGAAGAAAAGGTTTACATCAACAAAACCATGGATCCTCGTTATCCTCTGATGGCACGTGCTATTTATGAGAATGGGGACATTAAGATGATCATTATGCTCTGGGGACTCAGCTGGGAAAAGATGACGCTTGGACAGGCAAATTTTCTTACTGTAATCAGTTATCTGATCCAGAATGCAGTTCTGCGTGCACAGAGATACATTCAGGCACTTGAAGAGAAGCGATACAGTGAAGAGGGCGGCAGAATTCTTAGAGAGGATGCGTTTAAACCTCTGGCAGAAGCCTATATGGAGGCAAAAGAAAAAAATCTGGCAGAATGTGTATTTTTAAAGATAGATGCTGCGCCTGAACGGTACAGACAGATTGAGCAGACTATGACAAAAAAAATGCGAGACAGTGATTATCTTGGACTTCTGCCGGATGGAAGATTATATGTGCTTCTTACAAATACAACAAAAGAAAGTGCCGGTATCGTGCAGGAACGATTTGAACAGAATGGCTATAGTACAGAAATTGTGGAGAAGATTGCAGTATGTCCGGAAGAATGAAGCTGTTTATAATTTTACTTGTTCTGAATTTTATGACAGTTGTGGTGTATTTAATCTGGAACCATATCAGAAGAAAAGAAAAGATTTTAAGTACATGGATGAAAGCAGGAATGATGCTGTTGTGTCCGGTTGTAGGTCCGACTTTTATTTTTGTGGCATTCTGGCTCAGTCGACTTTTCATGCTGACGTCCATGGATCTTTCTGATGTAATATTCAGTAAGGAAAGAGTAGAAACATTTATACGTCCTGACGAAGAAACAGAAAAAAATATGGTATCGCTTGAAGAGGCACTGGAAGTTACTGATAAGAAGAGTCTCCGTAGTTTTATCCTTAATGTAATCCGTGGTGACTATAAGAATTCACTTTCATCCATTGCTCTGGCATTGAACAGCGAAGATACAGAGACTGCTCATTATGCAGCATCAATCCTGCAGGATGTCCTGAGTGATTTTCGTGCAGGGGTACAGGAAAAATATCGTATTCTGGATGAAGATGAGGAGCATCTGACAGAAAATTGCGTAGACCTTCTGGAATACATGAATTCTGTTGTAGAACAAAGAGTCCTGACGGATCTGGAGCAGCGTTCTATGGTAGAACGTATGGATGAAGTCCTGGAAAGGGCCTGGGCGTCTGAGAGGCAGAAGATCAGCAGCTCTGTTTATGAAAAGGTATGTCAGAGGCTTCTTGAGATGGAAGACTATGAAAATTGTCGTAAATGGTGTGTCCGTGCCAGCGAGCAGTATCCGGACACACTTTCCAGTTATACCTGTCAGCTGAAGCTGTTTTTCTCCTGCGGAGACAGAGAAGATTTTTTCCGTGTTATGCAGGAACTCAAAGAATCTGATATCACGATTGATAATGAGACACTGGAACTTATCAGAATATTTATGTAGAGGAATGA
>NZ_CAKROJ010000037.1 GCF_934372025.1 uncultured Blautia sp. | reverse complement strand
AACACCGTTTGACCAGGCTCTTTTTACGTCAACCTCAGCCGTATGTGTGACAGGGCTTGTGGTACAGGATACAGGCAGTTACTGGTCTGTTTTTGGTCAGGCTGTAATTCTTTTGCTTATACAGACTGGTGGACTTGGAGTAGTAACCGTTGCTGTTTCAGTGTTTATGTTTTCAGGAAGAAAAATTTCACTTATGCAGCGGAGTACGATGCAGAATGCAATCTCAGCACCTAAAGTAGGTGGAATCGTCCGCCTGACAAAATTTATCCTCAGGGGAACCTTTCTGATAGAAGCAATCGGGGCAGTTCTGTTGCTTCCGGTGTTCTGTCGTGATTTTGGGATAAAAGGAATCTGGATGTCCTTTTTCCATTCTATATCGGCTTTTTGTAATGCGGGATTTGATCTTCTTGGCACAACAGACCATACTTTTGTGTCTCTGACGGGATATAATAGTAATGTATGGTTAAATATAGTGATCATGCTTCTGATCATAATCGGTGGGATTGGGTTCCTTACCTGGGAAGATTTCTATAACAATAAATTTAAATTTAAACGTTATCGTATGCAGAGCAAGGTCATTCTGGTAACAACAGCTATATTGATCATTGCACCGGC
This sequence comes from uncultured Blautia sp., assembly GCF_934372025.1. Classification (GTDB taxonomy): domain Bacteria; phylum Bacillota; class Clostridia; order Lachnospirales; family Lachnospiraceae; genus Blautia_A. The sequence continues at coordinate 22,333 of NZ_CAKROJ010000037.1, read as the reverse complement.
GGTGTTCTTTTTTATCTGCGATTTTGAAAATCTGCCAGTGGGAAAACGATTGCTGGCGTCTGTATTTCAGTCTGTAACGACCAGAACCGCGGGCTTTAACACCGAAGACCTGTCATTGATGACAGAAGCAGGAAAAGCTGTTATGATATTTCTTATGTTAATAGGCGGTTCACCAAGCTCTACCGCGGGTGGTATGAAAACAACAACTTTTGCAGTTCTGATACTGAATGCATTTGCCACATTCCGAAGCCGTGAGGATGTGGGGGTTTTTGGACGAAGATTTGACGGACAGGTGATCAAAAATGCTGCAACGATCGCCATGTTATATTTTATACTGTTCTTTTTTGGTGGCATAACGATCAGTGTTTATGAAGGGCTGCCATTACTGACCTGCCTTTATGAGACTGCATCGGCTGTGGGAACAGTAGGACTTACTCTGGGAGTTACTCCCGGTCTTCACATATTGTCCAGAGTGATATTGATCGTGCTTATGTATTTTGGCCGAGTAGGTGGTCTGACACTAATCTATGCAGTGTTTACAGGAACAACTAACAGAGCAAAAATGCCACTGGAAAAAATTACAGTAGGTTAAAAGGAGAAGAAAGTTATGAAAAATATTTTACTGATTGGACTTGGACGTTTTGGCAGGCATATTGCGAAACAGCTGAATCAGATGGGACACGAGATTATGGCAGTGGACATTGATGAGGAACGTGTGAATAAAGTTCTTCCGTTTGTTACTAATGCTCAGATTGGAGACAGTACAGATGCAGGATTTCTGCAGTCGCTTGGAATCGGTAATTTTGATATCTGTTTTGTTACGATTGGGGGAGATTTTCAGAACTCCCTGGAAACGACATCTTTATTAAAAGAACTGGGGGCAAAGATGGTCATCTCCAGAGCAGAACGAGATGTTCAGGAGAAATTCCTTCTGCGAAATGGTGCAGATAAAGTAGTCTACCCGGAAAAGCAGGTTGCAAAATGGGCTTCAATCCGCTATGCGGACGATCATATTCTCGATTATATGGAAGTTGATGCATCGCATGCAATTTTTGAAGTAGAAATGCCATATGAATGGATTGGAAAAACAATCGGAGAACTGGATATAAGAAAGAAACATAACATCAATATTCTGGCAGTGAAAAACGAGGGTGCAGTCAGTGTGGCAATATCGACAGATACATTTCTGACAGCAGGAAGCACACTTCTGGTTCTGGGAGATTATAAGGCAATTCAGAAATGCTTCCATATCTGAAAATAAGAGGTGGCAGACTAATGAAAAAACCATCAGTAAAAGATTATATTCTGACAGTTTCTATATTTCTTGGGTGTACGGTGATCGGTCTGGCTTTTCAGAAGCTTCACTTTTCAGATACAAATATTGTTACAGTGTATATTCTTGGAGTGCTGCTTACCTCAATTGTAACAGACGGTTATCTCTGCAGTCTGGCAGGGTCATTTCTGAGTGTTGTTCTTTTTTGTTTTTTTCTGACAGAACCACGGATGTCTTTTCAGACATATGCGGTCGGCTATCCAGTAACACTTGTAATAATGCTGATATCTTCTGTGCTTACCGGAACTCTTGCAGCACAATTGAAGGTGCATGCACAATTATCAGAACAACAGGCATTTCGCACACAGATTCTGCTTGATACAGATCGCCTGCTTCAACAGGCAAGAAACGGTGAAGAAATCCTGTGTATTACCTGCAGACAGCTGGTGCGTCTGCTGAATCAGGATATTGTTGCTTATATTGCAGAAAATAATGTCCTGTCAGAAGGAAAGATGTTTTTTAATGATACGGATGTGAGAAATGGCAACTATCTGAAGGTGGAAGAACAGCAGGTAGCCAGATGGGTCTACGAAAACAGACAAAGTGCAGGAGCAGCAACAAATCATTTCAGCAGTGCAAGATGTCTGTATCTTGCGATCCGCAGTGCAAATAATGTATATGGGGTAATTGGAGTACCAGCGCAAAAGGGTTTTCTGGAGTCTCCTGAGTACAGCATTATTCTTTCGGTTATTAATGAATGTGCTCTTGCGATGGAAAATTCGAAAAATGCAGCAGAGAAAGAAAAAAATGCAGTCCTGGCGAAGAATGAGCAGCTTCGGGCAGATCTTTTGCGGGCAATTTCTCATGATCTGCGCACACCATTATGCTCGATTTCCGGAAATGCAGATATGCTGATGAGTAATGGTGCGTATCTGGATGAGACAACAAAACATCAGGTATATACGGATATTTATGATGATGCGGAATGGCTGACGGGGGTGGTCGAAAATCTGTTGTCTGTTACAAGATTAAATGATGGCAGGCTGAAAATCAGATTCACGGATCAGCTGCTGGATGAAGTTATTGCAGAAGCCCTGAAACATATCAGCAGGAAGCATGATGCTTACAAGATTGAGATGGAATGTGAGGAATTGATTCTTGCGCATATGGATGTGCGTCTTATCATTCAGGTGATTGTTAATCTGGTGGATAATGCGATAAAATATACTCCTCAGGGTTCCACGATATGCATACGTGGAATGAAAAATGGAGACAAAGCACAGATAAGCGTAGAAGATAATGGACCGGGGATTTCAGACGAAATGAAAGATCATATATTTGAGATGTTTTATACCGGAAAAAATACAATTGCTGACAGTCACCGCAGCCTTGGACTGGGACTCGCATTGTGCCATTCGATCATTGAAGCTCATGAGGGAGAACTGACTCTTACAGACAGTCAGCCGCATGGATGCATTTTTACTTTTACATTACCATTAAGTGAGGTAACACTAAATGAATAAAACATCAATTCTCGTTGTAGAAGACGACCGTCCGATACGAAATCTGATCGTTACAACTTTGAAAACACATGAATATAAGTGCCTTACGGCAGAGAACGGAACAGAAGCGATCATGGAGGCATCTTCGCATAATCCGGATATTGTCCTGCTTGATCTGGGACTTCCTGATATCGATGGTGTAGAGGTGATCCAGAAGATCCGTTCCTGGTCCAATATGCCGATCATTGTTATCAGTGCCAGAAGCGAGGATATGGATAAGATAGAAGCTCTTGATGCCGGAGCAGATGATTATATTACCAAGCCATTTTCTGTTGAAGAACTGCTTGCACGTATCCGTGTTACACAGCGGCGTCTGGCCTTGAACCAGACAGGTGAAGCACAGGAATCCGCTGTCTTTGTTAATGGAGAATTAAAGATTGATTATACAGCAGGATGTACTTATATGCGAGGGGAAGAACTTCATCTGACACCTATCGAATACAAGCTTCTGTGCCTGTTGTCACGGAATGTTGGAAAGGTGCTGACTCATACTTACATTACACAGCAGATATGGGGAAGAAGTTCCGAAAATGATATTGCCTCTCTCCGTGTATTTATGGCTACCTTGCGCAAAAAAATCGAGCCTTATAAAAATGAAGTCCATTATATACAGACGCATGTGGGGATTGGATACCGTATGCTCCGTATAGAATAAAGGTTATGATTCATAGTAAATGACATTGGGAGTAAACCGTAATAAAGGCATTGGTTGTTCGGAGGATATCTGGTATAATGAATCTACTTGTACTGAAAATTAAAGAGGAGGAGTAAGTGATGATTTTTGGAATGACATATTTCCAGATATGCCTGTATTTCCTGATCTATTCCTTTGGCGGCTGGGTTGTTGAAGTGATTTTTCATGCAGTTGCTCTGGGAAAGGTTATCAACAGAGGATTTTTGAACGGACCGGTATGCCCGGTATATGGATTTGGAGTACTCTCTGTATTTGCACTGCTCAATACGATCCAGAGCGGCGGTCATGTGATGAATGAGGGAATGATCTTCCTCTTTGGAGTAGTCCTTGCCACTGCAGTAGAGCTGATCGCCGGCTGGCTGCTGGATGTGTGTTTTCATGCGAGATGGTGGGACTATTCAGATAAACCATTGAACTTTCATGGATACATCTGCCTGGAATTTTCTCTGATCTGGGGACTTGCAATCGTTATGGTAGTAAAGGTTTTCCAGAAATACGTGGAGGCGCAGACATCCCATACACCTGCAACCTGGGAATGGGTTGTGGTAGCTGTTTTATATGCAGTGTATCTGACAGACTTTATTGTGACAGTTGCAGTTATCCAGGGTCTGAACAAAAAACTTACCAGACTGGATAAGGTTCGTTCTAATCTGAGAATTGTGAGCGACAGACTCAGTGATACCCTGGCTACGACTACGATCGATACAGCACAGAAGGTTGGCGAAGGAAAGGTTCAGGCAGCACTTGCAAAAGCCGAATTCCTTGATGCAACTGCAGCTCAGAAGGAAAAATCCATCGAAATGCTCCGCGTGAAGAGAGCAGAGCTTCAGGCACAGTTTGATGAACTCTCCAATTCTATCACCAATCACACGATCGTTGGACAGGGACGTATCATCAAGGCTTTCCCTAAGATGAAACACAGAGATTATTCAGAACTGATCCAGGAGCTGAAGAAAAGACTGTAAATCAAAACCATGATAGAGGGAATCTGATTTGCTTGTTTTAAGGGATGGATTATGAACAAGTACATCCACAGAGGATTTACTTTTAATTTGAACAGAGAGATATTTTTTTACAATACTGATTGTGATATGAATATCTCCCTGTTCTTCTTTTTTGCCTGATTCAACTGCATTATCAAGCAGATTCAGTCATGTGAGGATAGAATTTTAACGGTTGATTTTTACAGGTCAATTCCAGTATTCTATATATAAAGCAATCTTTAAATAGAAATAATAGGGGAGGATACAGGGATGGGTTTGATACAGCGGATGAAAAACCAACAGACAATGACAGAGCGTGAGCGTGACATCTGCAATTATATATTGGAACATCCGGAAAAAGTGGAGTCAATTTCTTCGAGGGAACTGGGACATGCGACATTTACGAGTGCGGCATCGGTGACACGTCTGTGCCAGAAGCTCGGAATGAAAGGTTTTCCGGAATTCAAGATTCAGTTTGTCCGGGAATTGCAGAATGGACAGATGGAGAATGCACAGGAAAAAGTTACGATATCGGAACGCGAGAATGTCGTGACGATCGTGAGAAAAGCAACTCGTGTCCAGCAACAGGCAATCGAAGAAACAAAGAAGGAAATTTCCTACAGTCAGCTTGTAAGAGTTGGAAAAATGATTGCAGAGACCTCCTGTGTGGATTTTTATGCATATGATATGAATGTGTATCTGGCAGAATATGGCCGCTCGTTGTTTTATCACAGCGGAAAGGTGGCAAATGTCCTTTCAGCGATAAACATTCAGGGATTACAGGCTTCCATGCCGCCAAATGGACATATCGCGATCCTCATCAGCCACACTGGAGAGAATGAAAGGCTGATCGAGATTGCCAAGATGCTCCGAAAGAACAAAACAAAAGTTATCGTACTTGTAGGAAAGCGCAGGAGTACGATTGCCGCTTATGCAGATGAAATCATCTATGCAGCAGGTCAGAAAAAAGTAGAAGAATTCTGGAACTCGATGTTTTTTGCATCAGGGAAATATCTCATGGATATTTTGTATGAAATGGAATTCAGCCGGAAATATGAAGAAAATTTGCGTCTGAATAAAAAATACGAACAGAGCGGAGAAAAACACCTCTGGGGTTTGGCAGACAATTTTGATTATGTATAAAGTGCACAAAAATAGCCTCTGATTTTTGACACATGAAACGCTGTTGCAGGATTTTCGGAAAAAAGCACAGAAAATATGAAACACAAAACCATTGTGTTCGGAATGCATTGAAAAAAAATCTCTTTTTTATATAGTATAGCCATCCGATATGAAACAGGAGTTACAAAGCGCGCATATATACTCTGAATCGATGGTATTGATAAAAGGAGAGGAAAGAAATGGCACAGGTAAGAGATTATAACAAACTTGCCCATGACATCATCCGTGAAGTCGGGGGTGCAGAAAACATCGTCAATGCAACAAGATGTGCGACCAGATTTCGTCTGGTATTAAAGAAAACACCGGAACACGCAAAAGAAAAAATAGCAGAACTTCCGGGTGTTATCACTGTGGTAGAAAATAACGGACAGTTCCAGGTAGTCATCGGAACACATGTAGGAGATGTATATGCAGCTGCAGCAGAAATCCTTCATCTGGATGAAAATGGAGCAGCAGCAGAACAGCCGAAGCAGAGCGTTGTAAACCGTATCATTGCAACAATGTCCGCAGTATTTGCTCCATTTGTATATATTCTGGCGGCAGCAGGACTGCTTCAGGGTGCGTTGATCTTAATCACAATGGCAGTACCGGGTTTTGCAAACACAGGAACTTATGAAGTGTTGAGTTTTATGTCCTGGACACCGTTTACATTCCTGCCGATCTTCATTGCAATTACAGCTTCGAAGCATTTTAAATGTAATACATATATTGCAATTTTATGCTGCTGTGCACTTGTAAATCCAACATGGGCAGAGATGGCATCCCGAATTGCAGGCGGAGAAACAATCCGTTTCCTGGGAATGAAACTTTCTGAAACCACTTATACCTCAACAGTACTTCCACCACTGATACTTGTGTGGATCCTTTCCTATCTGGAACGTTTCATTGAGAAAAAACTTCCGGATACAGCGAAACCACTGCTGACACCATTGCTTTGCTTTATAATCATGGTACCGGCAACAATCCTTATTATTGGACCGGCATCTGCGATCACAGCAAATGGTATTGCGAAAGGATATAACTTCCTCGCAGGTACAGTTCCAGCACTTGCAGGTGCGATCATTGGTGGTTTCTGGCAGGTAGTTGTTATCTTTGGTGTTCACTGGGGAATCACTCCGGTAGTCCTCGCAAACTTTGATATGTATGGATGTGATACTTTTCAGGCATTCCAGACAATTGCAGTAGTTGCACAGGTTGCAGCAGCATTTGGAGTATTTATTAAATCAAGAAACAAAGAATTTAAAGGCGTGGCACTTTCCGCAGGTATCACCGGTCTGTTTGGAATCACGGAACCTACGATTTACGGTGTTACACTTCGACTGAAAAAACCATTCATCTGCGGCTGTGCAGGTGGAGCTGTCGGTGCGGTAGTCATGAGCTTTTTCCACTCTGCTTACTATGCATATGCAGGACTCCCGGGACCGCTTACAGTTGTAAATGCAATCAGTAAAGATGCTCAGATGTCCTTTATCGGAGAAATCATTGGATGTGCAATTGCAGCAGTGATCGCGATTGTTCTGATCCAGGTGATCGGATTTGATGACCCGGTATCAAAAGATGCCGTAATCGCAGGGGATGCAGAGACAAAAGATGTAAAAGCTACCGTAGAGGAAGTAAGTGAAACAGTATCCGATGCATCAGCAGACAAAACTGTCATGAGTCCACTGTCAGGTGAAGTGATCCCGCTTTCAGAGGTAAAAGACGAAGTATTTTCCAGTGAAGCGATGGGAAAAGGCTGTGCAGTAATTCCAACAGAAGGAAAAGTATATGCACCATTTGACGGAATGATTGTCGGACTTCTTGAAAGTCATCATGCAGTCGGTCTGGAGAGTGAAAACGGAATTGAGATCCTGATCCATGTAGGTATGGATACGGTAAAACTTAACGGAAAACATTTTACCTGTCATGTAGAAGAAGACCAGCAGGTCAAAAAAGGACAGCTTCTTCTGGAATTTGATATCGAAGCGATCAAAAAAGAAGGATATGAGGTAACGACACCGGTAGTTATTACGAACAGTGATGAATTTACAGATGTGGAAACAGAAGTTTCCGATAAAGTAAATCATGGAGAGCTGTTATTAAACCTGAGATAGTAATAGAGTTTGGAGGACAAAAATGGCATTATCAGATAAATTTTTATGGGGCGGAGCGGTTGCTGCAAACCAGCTGGAAGGTGGATGGAACGAAGGCGGCAAAGGGCCGAGCGTTATTGATGTGATGACTGGTGGAAGCAGCACCAAAATGCGCCGTATCACAGACGGAGTGATTGAGGGAGAATATTATCCAAACCATGAAGCAGTTGATTTTTATCATGAATATAAGGGCGATATCGCTCTGATGGCAGAGATGGGCTTCAAGTGTTTCCGTACAAGTATCGCATGGACCCGTATTTTCCCAAATGGTGATGAACTGGAACCGAATGAGGAAGGGCTGAAATTTTATGATGACATGTTTGATGAACTTCTGAAATATGGAATCGAACCAGTCATCACCCTGAGCCATTTTGAGATGCCGTATCATCTCGCAAAAGAGTACGGTGGATGGATCAACCGCAAAGTCATTGACTTCTTTGTACGCTTTGCAGTAACTGTCATGGAGCGTTACAAAGATAAAGTAAAATACTGGATGACGTTCAATGAGATCAACAACCAGAGCAATACTTCTGCGGATATCTTTGGCTGGACCGACTCCGGAGTTCTGTTTTCTCAGTACGAAAATAAGAAAAAAGCCATGTACCAGGCGGCACATCACGAGATGGTCGCAGGTGCAATGGTCGTAAAGAAAGGCCATGAGATCAACCCGGATTTCAAGATCGGATGTATGTGTTCTTTCGTTCCATTTTATCCATATTCCTGTAATCCGGACGATGTCATGACAGCAGCTGAGTGCATGCATGAAAGATTTTATTTCGGTGATGTTCAGATCCGTGGTCATTATCCTGCTTTTGCAAAGAAGGAATGGGAGCGTGAAGGAACAAAACCGGAAATGCTTCCGGGCGATGAAGAGATCCTTGCAGAGGGAAAATGTGATTATCTCGGATTCAGTTACTACATGACAAATGCCGTGAAAGCCGATGTAAAAAAAGACACAGCAGAATCTCTGGATGGAAGTTCTCCAAACTCTATTGCAAATCCGTACGTAAAAGCAAGTGATTGGGGCTGGCAGATTGACCCGGTGGGCCTTCGTTATGCACTGGTAACGCTGTATGAACGTTATGAAGTACCGCTTTTCATCGTAGAAAACGGTTTTGGTGCAATCGATATTCTCAAAGAAGATAAAACCTGCGATGATGATTACCGAATCGAATATCTGCGTGCTCACATCAGTGAGATGAAAAAAGCAGTCGAGCTGGATGGTGTTGACTTGCTGGGATACACTCCATGGGGCTGCATCGACCTGGTTTCCTTCACTACAGGTGAACTGAAAAAACGTTATGGTTTCATCTATGTAGACAAGAACGATGACGGAACTGGAAGTGGCAAGAGATATAAGAAAAAATCTTTTGACTGGTATAAAAATGTGATCAGCACAAATGGGGAAGAATTGTAAATATCATTGAATAGTTTAAAAGCTGGATATGCCATATTGAGGCATGTCCAGCTTTTGGTTCTTCTGTTAACTGTAACATTTTCAGCTACAATAATTCATAGATTAATGGCATAATCTATGCTAATATAAAGACAGCTACTATAAATGGAGGTGTGAATGAATGGGCAGTTATTTGAATCCAGGAAGCGGTCTTTTTGAGATGGCATTGAGATCACAGATTTTTGTTGATAAAAGCGGACTGATAGAAAAGACAAATCACTGTGTGCGGACATTGCAGAGATACATGTGTGTGAGCAGACCAAGAAGATTTGGCAAATCTATGGGTATCGATATGCTGTCAGCTTATTACGACAGAAGTGTAGATACAAAGAAACTGTTTCAGAATCTGAAAATAAAAAGCACCGAAGACTATGAAAAACATCTGAATCAATATGATGTTCTGAAAATCAATATGCAGGAATTTCTTAGTGCAGCAAATGATATTGAACATATGCTGAAAATGCTGAATGAATATGTGATTTTTGATTTAAAAGAACAATATGAACAAGTTCGATTTCGTGATGAAAAAAATCTGGTTCAGGTTATGAAAGATATCTATAGCTATACGAAACATCCATTTGTGATTTTGATTGATGAATGGGATTGTCTGTTTCGTGAATATCAGCAGGATCAGGAGGCACAGAAAAAATATCTTGATTTTCTGAGATTCTGGCTTAAAGATAAAGAGTATGTTGCATTAGCGTATATGACAGGTATTCTTCCAATCAAAAAATATGGTTCACATTCAGCTCTTAATATGTTTACAGAGTATTCAATGACAGATCCGGGAAATCTTGCAGAATATTTTGGATTTACAGAGACAGAGGTTCAGGAACTGTGTGAAAAATATAAAATGAATTTTGAAGAAGCAAGGGCATGGTACAATGGTTATCATCTGATTTCTCATGAAGATGGGTGCAGAAGAGTTTATTCCATGTATAGCCCCAAATCTGTAGTAGAAGCAATGCAGAAGAGACGATTTGGAACATACTGGAATCAGACGGAGACTTATGAGGCGCTGAAAGTATATATTCAAATGAATATGGATGGCTTAAAAGATGCAATTGTTCAGATGCTTGCGGGAAGTGACATAAGAATTAATACAGGAACATTCAGCAATGATATGACAACTTTTGCGACAAGAGACGATGTGTTGACATTGTTGGTTCATCTGGGATATCTGACTTATGATAATGAGAAAGAAACTGTAGAAATCCCGAACAGGGAAGTTTCTCAGGAATATGTAAACGCAATCAGTACTATGGACTGGACGGAAGTAATCCATTCTGTACAGGCTTCCAGAGAGTTATTAGAAGCATTATGGCAAATGGATTCTGAAAAAGTAGCAAGGGGAATTGAGCAGGCACATAAAGAGGTTTCCATATTAACATATAATGATGAAAATTCATTGAGCTGCACAATTAATCTGGCATTTTATTTTGCCAGAGAATATTATACGATGATCCGTGAATTGCCAAGCGGCAAAGGATTTGCTGATATTTGTTTTATACCCAGAAAGATTCATATGGATAAACCGGCAGTCGTGGTTGAATTGAAATGGGATAAAAGTGCAGAAGGTGCAATTAAACAGATTAAGGATAAGCAATATACTGATGCACTGCAAGACTATCATGGAAACTTATTATTAGTAGGCGTTGATTATGATAAGAATACAAAACAGCATAGTTGTGTGATTGAGAAGAGGGATATGTAAAAGCAGGTAGAGGAATCATATTTATTGAAAAACAGAAAGTCAAGTCGTATTGGATGCATATGAAAAAAGGCGGTATACCGCCTTTTTTCATATGCACTGGTAAGTTAATTGTCGAATACTTTCACTTTCTCATTATCTGAATCCTTTTACGGTTATAAACCAGATGCAGATACATGGCATCCTGTGCACGAAGTGGGTCATGGGATGCTATGGCATCTGCAATCTCACGGTGGGTTTCGATGGTCTCTTCATGCAGGGTACCACCTGTTGTCTCTACAAACAGAGGAATCGAACTGTTGATCACAGGAATCAGTCGTGGAACCACAACGTTTTTGCTGCTCATAGCGATCGCTGTATGGAATTCAATATCCTTTTGTGTGTGATCCTCATGTTTATCTAATAATTTTTCAACTTCATCGCATAGTGCGGTGATTTTTTTTATGTCTTTTTTATCGGCATGTGTGGCTGCCATTGCTGCGATAGATGGCTCAAGGAGAAAGCGTACTTCCAGCAGGTCATTGATCAGTTTCTGCTTGTTGCCGATAAAAGTAAAGCCCAGAGGGTCTTCCACCATTCCTGGTGAGGAAGCAATATAAGTACCGGAACCCTGTCGGATCGTGACAATATTGCGGGATGCGAGAAGCTTCATGGCTTCTCGGACAGAACTTCGCCCGGCACTCAGACGTTCTGCCAGAATGGTTTCATTAGGTAATTTATCTCCAGGCTGCAGATTCTCTTCTAAAATAAGTTCAATAATGTCTTCAGATATTTTTTGAGGAAGACTTTTCTCTTCAGATGACAGATTCATCATATGATTTACCTCATTTCTAATTCTTGTAATTCTTTCTTTCTATGATAATGTCTTTCGAAACTAATGTCAAAATGCTAAAATGCACAAAAATAGATACAAAAATTTAGATAAAATTCCAGTATTGCGTTTTTGAGAAAGAGAATATATTATAAATACATCAGATGAATTCAAACAAAAATACGGCAAACAACAGGAAAAGACATAAAAAATGACTAAATAGGTCAGATGAATTCAGAAGGAAAACGTAATACATCAGATGAATCAAGGAGGTAAAAGGAAAAATGGAAGAAACAACTTTTGTGGCGGATCCAATGAGACTGATGATCGCAGCTGCAGTCGGAATTGTAATCCTGCTGGTACTGATCATCAAATTTAAACTGCATCCGGTTCTGTCAATGATGATTTCTGCCATCATCATCGGGGCAGGAGCAGGAATGCCGCTTACGATGATTTCGGACACGGTAGAAAAAGGTGTTGGAAAGACACTGCAGGGAATTGCCCTTCTGGTAGGTCTTGGCTCCATGTTTGGAGGAATCCTGGAAGTAAGTGGCGGCGCCCAGAGAATAGCGGAGACTCTGATTGGTAAATTCGGTCAGAAGAAAGCCGGATGGGCACTTGGACTCACAGGACTTGTAATTGGTACAACGGTATTCTTTGAAGCTGGTGTCGTAGTACTGATCCCACTGGTATTCAGTGTTGCAAAGCAGACAAAAAAATCCACACTTTATTATGCAATCCCACTTCTTTCCGGTCTGGCAAGTGGATATGCATTTGTTCCACCTTCTGCAGGATCCGTTCTTGTGGCAAACGCACTCGGTGTAAATCTGGGAACTATGATCATGGTAGGAGTTCCAACCGCACTGATCTGTATGATGGTTTCCGGAATCTTCTGGGGAGGCTTTATTGGGAATAAGATTCATACAGAGCTTCCGGCAAATGTGGAAGAGATTAAAGATGACGGAAAAGAACTTCCTCCTTTTGGACTGGTATTAGGAGTGATCCTGATTCCACTTGTTCTGATCCTTCTCAGTACATTGTCAAAATACATGCCGCTACCGGCAGGCGTTCAGGATGTTCTTGGATTTATTGGAAAACCATTCCTGGCATTGACGATCGCAACTCTTGCATCCATGTACTTCTTAGGAATCAAACGTGGATTTACCGGCGCGCAGTTAAAGAAAATTCTGGATCATTCACTCAGACCTGTAGGTATGATCCTTCTGGTAATTGCCAGTGGCGGAGTGATCCGCTGGATGCTTCAGGACTCCGGTCTTGGAAATATTATCGGACCGGTGCTGGAGAAGAGCGGTCTTCCATTGATCCTGATCGCATTTCTGATCGCGCTTCTGGTCAGAGCATCTGTAGGAAGTTCCATTGTAGCAATGACAATGGCATCCGGAATTATGGCAACTATGCCGGCAGTAATGGATACGAGCATGATCTACAGAGCAGCAATGTGCTGTGCAATCTGTGGTGGAGCAACTGCACTGAGTCATGTAAATGATGCAGGATTCTGGCTGGTAACATCTTTCCTTGAGATCGATGAAAAAACAACACTGAAATCCTGGACGATCATGGAAACACTGATCGGTGTTACGGCACTTATTGTAAGCTTTATTGTTTCAATCTTTGCATAGGAGGCGAGAAGTAATGATAAAGATACCGGTTTATTTAAGAGATATGTACGATGCAAAGCATCTGGTACAGGCAGCATCGGGATGCAAAAAAGACGTAGATCTGATCTGCGGAAGATACATAGTAGATGGAAAATCGATGCTGGGTGTATTCAGTCTGCCGACATTTGATGATGTTGAACTTGGAGTAGATGAAGAGGACGAGAAAAAAATCAGAGAAACACTGGAAAGTTTAAATCTTATAAGAGAATAAAAATGGAGGAAAAAATCATGCAGTTAAAAAGTCAGGAAATGAGAAAACTTGCACCGGAGCTTGATCCGCTGCGTATTGGAACCGGATGGACAAAAGAAGATCTTGGAAAAGTTCAGGTTATAGTTGAGAGTACCTATGGCGACAGCCATCCGGGAAGCGGACATCTGAATATCCTTGAAGCAGAAGTCCGTAAAGGAATCGAAGAAGAAGGCGGTTTTGGAGCACGTTATCACTGTACAGATATCTGTGATGGTGAAAGCCAGGGAACAGACGGAATCAACTACAGTCTGGCAAGCCGTGAGATGATCGCAAATATGATCGAGATTCATGCAAATGCAACTCCGTTTGATGCAGGTGTATATCTTTCAAGTTGTGACAAGGGTGTGCCGGGAAACCTGATGGGACTTGCAAGAGTAAATATTCCTTCCGTATTCGTTCCTGGCGGAACAATGAATGCCGGTCCGGAAATGCTGACTCTGGAACAGCTTGGAATGTACAGTGCAAAATTTGAGCGTGGTGAAATCGATGAAGAAAAGCTTGACTGGGCAAAATGTAATGCATGCCCAAGCTGTGGAGCATGTTCCTTTATCGGAACTGCATCTACTATGCAGATCATGGCAGAGGCACTTGGACTTGCTCTTCCGGGTACCGCACTGATGCCGGCAACAAGCCCTGACCTTCTTGACTTTGCAAGAGAAGCTGGAAGACAGGCAGTCAGAATTGCACAGATGGAAAACATGCGTCCTTCTGACATCGTAACCATGGACAGCTTTGAGAATGCAATCCTTGTTCACGCAGCTATCTCAGGAAGTACAAACTGTCTGCTTCATCTTCCGGCAATCGCTCATGAATTTGGTATTGAGATCACAGGCGATACCTTTGACAAGCTGCACAGAAATGCAAGATATCTTCTGGATGTACGTCCGGCAGGCCGCTGGCCAGCAGAGTGCTTCTATTATGCAGGTGGTGTACCGGCAATCATGGAAGAAATCAAAGAACATCTTCATCTGGATGTCATGACAGTTACAGGAAAGACATTAGGAGAAAACCTGGAAGAACTGAAGAATAATGGATTCTATGAAAAATGTGAGAAATGGCTTCAGGAGTTTAATAAACGTTACAATGTAAATGTTACTAAGGAAGATATCATCCGTCCGTATGACAAAGCCATCGGAACAGATGGAAGTATTGCAGTCCTTCGTGGAAACCTTGCTCCGGAAGGCGCAGTTATCAAACACACTGCATGCCCGAAGGAAATGTTTAAATCCGTTCTTCGTGCAAGACCATTTGACAGCGAAGAAGAATGTCTGGATGCAGTCCTGAAACATAAGGTTCAGAAAGGTGATGCAGTTTTCATCCGTTACGAGGGACCAAAAGGAAGCGGAATGCCGGAAATGTTCTATACTTCTGAGGCAATCAGCAGTGACAAAGAACTTGGAAAGAGCATTGCTCTGATCACTGACGGACGTTTCTCCGGTGCATCTACCGGTCCGGTTATCGGACACTGCAGTCCGGAGGCTGTTGACGGAGGCCCGATCGCTCTTGTTGAAGAAGGCGACCTTATCGAAATTGATGTTATGGAAAGAAAACTGAACATCATCGGAATCGCAGGAGAACGTAAGTCTATAGAAGAAATCGATCAGATTCTTGCAGAAAGACGCAAAAATTGGAAACCACGTGAAATGAAATACAAAAAAGGTGTACTCAGACTTTTCAGCCAGCATGCTGCAAGTCCAATGAAGGGAGCCTATCTGGAGTATTAATTATGAAGCATAAATTTATTACGATCGGCGAGATCATGCTTCGACTGACTCCGCCGGATTACGAAAAAATCAGAACAGCAACATCTTTTGAGGCAAGATACGGGGGAAGTGAGGCCAATGTGGCCCTCTCCCTTGCAAATCTTGGAGTAGATGCATCATTCTTTACAGTAGTTCCGGGAAACAGTCTTGGAAAAAGTGCTGTACGTATGATGCGAAGCAATGATGTGAATTGTGACAGCGTAATTTATTCAACAGAAGAAGAGACACCGACACATCGTCTTGGAACCTATTATCTGGAAACAGGTTACGGAATCCGTCCAAGTAAAGTAGTTTATGACAGAAAACACAGTGCTTTTTCAGAGTATGACTTCAGCAAAACAGATGTAAAGAAACTTCTGGAAGGCTATACATGGCTTCATTTGAGCGGTATCACTCCTGCACTTGGCAAAAGCTGCAGTGAACTGATCCTGACATGCCTGAAAACAGCAAAAGAGAATGGCATGACAGTCAGCTTTGACGGAAACTTCCGAAGCACCCTGTGGAGTTGGGAAGAAGCGAGAGATTTCTGTACTCTCTGTCTTCCATATGTAGATGTTCTTTTTGGAATCGAACCATATCATATCTGGAAAAACGAGGAAGATCACAGCGCCGGTGATGTAAAAGATGATGTTCCATTCCAGCCGGACCGTGATCAGCAGGAAAAAGTTTTCAAAGCCTTTGTAGAGAGATATCCGAATATCAAATGTATTGCAAGACATGTACGTTTTGCACACAGCTGCAGTGAGAACAGCCTTTCAGCATATCTCTGGTTAAATGGAAAAACCTATGAGAGCAAACGCCTGACCTTCCATATCCTTGACCGTGTCGGTGGTGGAGATGCTTTTGTAAGTGGTATCATTTATGCCCTGATGAACGAATATACACCAGATGATATTGTAAACTTTGGCGTTGCGGCAAGTGCCGTGAAGCACACGATCCATGGTGACGGAAATATTACAGATGATGTTTCTCTGATCAGACATGTGATGGAAATGAATTTTGACATTAAAAGATAAGATAGTTTTTTGAGTGAAAGGAAATTCAAATGATGGATATAGCAGAAAAGTTTCAGAAAGTCGGAGTTGTTCCGGTAGTCGTACTGGAAGATGCAAAGGATGCAGTACCGCTTGCCAAGGCACTTGTTGAAGGTGGCCTTCCATGTGCAGAAGTTACATTTCGTACTGAGGCAGCAGAAGAATCTATCCGCCTTATGGCAGAGCAGTTTCCGGATATGCTTGTAGGTGCTGGAACTGTTCTTACAAAAGAACAGGTGGATGCAGCTGTTGCAGCAGGTGCTAAGTTTATCGTAAGCCCAGGATTTGATCCGGAGATCGTAGACTACTGTCTGGAAAAAGAAATCCCTGTTTACCCGGGATGTGTTTCGCCATCTGAGGTTGCTCAGGCAGTCAAAAGAGGACTTAAGGTTGTAAAATTTTTCCCGGCAGAACCGGCAGGCGGACTTCCGATGATCAAAGCGATGGCTGCTCCTTATGTAGGACTTAAATTTATGCCAACAGGCGGGATCAATGCAAAAAATCTTGAAGAGTATCTTTCCTGCGATAAGATCATCTGCTGCGGCGGAAGCTGGATGGTAAAAGGTGATCTTGTTAAGGCCGGAGAGTTTGACAAGATCAGAGAACTGACCGCGGAAGCAAGAAAACTGGTTGATTCCATCCGAAAATAATCGGAGATATTACACATATTCATATTCAGAAAAAAGCAGAACTTTGTATTAATACAGGGTTCTGCTTTTTGCTGTTTTGTCTGGATTAACCAGGAAAGGTTGACAAATCTTATTTACCTGAATCGGATGGAAAAATAATGAAAATTGGAAAAACGTACAAAATAGCCACAAATAATGTTGGAAAAGTGTACAAAAATTGGATGAAAATATATGGAAAAGCGGAATTCACTATTGTAGAAATAAAATAACTGTGCCATACTAAAGAAATAAGGTAACTGTGATGGTACTGAACAGTTACGAGAAAAGTATGTCAGGGGTGATTTATTTATGGAACTATATCGTGGTATAGAAGATAACATAGAGCATTTCTTTGCTTCTGATAAAAAAGAGGCGCTTCTTATAACAGGTGCAAGACAGGTTGGAAAAACATTTATAATCAGAAAATGTGCTAAAAAATGTTTTGAATATGTTGTTGAGATTAACTTTATAGAAAAAGCAGCTGCAGTAAAATTGTTTGAAAATGCCAGGAGTAGTGAGGATATTTTGCTTCGTATATCTGCGCTTACTGATGTACCGTTGGTTCCGGGAAAAACAGTAATCTTTTTTGATGAAGTACAGGAATGTAAAGAAATTGTAACGGCAGTAAAATTTCTTGTTGAAGATGGACGTTATAAATATATTTTAAGTGGTTCTCTTTTGGGTGTGGAGTTAAAAGATATACGGTCAGTTCCGGTGGGATATATGTCTATTTTGGAAATGTATCCATTAAATTTTTTCGAATTCTGCAGAGCAAATAAAGTATCACAGAGAATCTTTGATATGCTGGAGAAATGCTGGAATGAAAAAGAAGAGATAGATCAGATGATTCATGAAAAATTACTTGATCTGTTTCATCTGTATCTAATCGTAGGTGGTATGCCGGCTGTGGTAGAATGTTATCTGCGGACAAAAAATTTACAGGAAGTATTTCAGATACAAAAAGGTATTTTGCAGTTATATAAAAAAGATATTGCAAAGTATGATCCACAGAATAAACTCTATCTGGAAGAAATCTTTAATTTGATTCCGAGTGAACTGAACAGCAAAAATAAGAGATTCATTTTGAAAAATCTGAATGAAAATTTTCGGTTTTCAAGGTACGAACATAGTTTTATATGGTTAAAAGAAGCCGGAGTTGCATTACCGGCCTACTGTGTTCAGGAACCTGAGGTCCCGTTATTGTTGTCCAGATCTACTAATTTATTTAAATTGTTTTTATCAGATGTAGGTTTATTGGCGGCAATGTATGCAGATGGGTTGCAGATAAAAATTTTAAATAAAGAAAAAGATATTAATTTTGGATCTGTATATGAAAATGCAATTGCACAGGAACTGAGGTCACAAGGATTTGATCTGTATTATTTTAACAGTAAAAAGCAGGGTGAATTGGATTTTGTAATTGAATACAGGGGAAATATACTTCCAATAGAAGTAAAATCCGGGAAAAGCTATACAAGGCATAATGCGTTGGATAATGTACTTGCAACACCACGATATCAGATAGAGAAAGCTATTGTTTTCTGTAATGAAAATATCCAGGAAAAAGGTAAAATAATTTATATGCCAATATACATGGCAGGCATGTTAAAAAAGGAAATAAAAGAAGATTATATTTATTCACTGGATCTTGGGATACTACAGTAAAAAGCAGTTACTTCTCCATCTTCTTAAGTTCAGGCAGCACGGTACAGAGCATGGTCACAAAGCAGATGCTTCCGCCAATCACATTTGACACAGGCTCAGCCAGGAATACGCCTTTGGTTCCCATATGTAAGGCATATGGCATCAGGTAGGTAAGTGGAACAACTATAAATACCTTGCGGAGCAAAGAGAAGAAGATTGCAAATTTCTTCTTATTCAGGGATTTAAACACAGTCTGTCCGATGTACTGCAGGTCCATAAAAATAAACGCGGCGAAATACTGTTTCAATGCGATCACGGCATCTTTCAGCAATTCGGTATCGGAGCTGAAGATCCGGATCAGAAACTCCGGGATCAAAATAATCATGCTCCATGTAACAGCAGTATAGATGAGAACCATAACAGACATTACCGCGGCGGATTTGCGCACATGCTTCGGACGGCGGGCACCGTAATTGTAGCTCAGGATTGGAGAGGCTCCCTCATTAATGGCATGAAGAGGTGTTTCCACCAGCTGGCGTACACTGGATACAATGGTCATAACAGAGATATAAATATCACCACCGGTGACAGAGAGAACATTGTTGCAGCAGATCGTTACCAGACTGTTTGTCAGCTGCATGATAAAGCCGGCAGAGCCAAGACTTACAATATCTTTGGCATAACCGGTACACTGTGAAACCTCATTTTTTCTGAGAAAACGGACTTTTAATTCGGATTTTCTGGTAAGGAAAAACAGTACAAAAGCTGCGGATAAAGTCTGAGAGAGTATAGTGGCAATCGCAGCTCCCTGTACTCCAAAATTAAGGACAAAGATAAACAAAGGATCCAGCAGAAGGTTTGCAACAGCACCAATGGCAACAGAAAACATGCCGATGGTTGAGTATCCCTGTGCGTTGATAAAAGGATTCATCCCGATGGAGATCATGGAAGGAATTGTTCCGATCAGGTAGATCATTATATAAGGATAAGCATAAGTAAGGGCATTCTGTGAAGCACCGAACACGACCAGAATCGGGCGTGCAAACAGAAAGCCGATGAGCATCAGGAAAACACCGCAGATGCAGAGCATGGAAAAAGAAGTATCCATGATCTGGACTGAGGTGTTTTCCTGTTTTTTTCCTCGGTAAATGGAGAATAGTGGTGCACCACCGGTTCCGAACAGGTTGGAGAAGGCAGTGATGATCACGATGATAGGAAAGCAGAGTCCCACCGCGCCAAGCGCAGCAGTTCCTACTTTGGGGATTCGTGCGATATAGACACGGTCAACGATGTTATATAAAAGGTTCAAAATCTGGGCGACCAGCATGGGCAGAGTCGCACCAAGAATGTTTTTGGTCACGCTTCCGTTTTCAAAATCAATTCTCTTCATTTTTTGTATGTCCTTTAAGTGTTATTATTAACCAAGTATAGCACTTAATTGTATGCATGTAAAACGCGTTATATCAAGAAAACATTGACAGTTTTTTTTCAACATGTTATGATTATGTGGATTTTGAGAGACGAAGATGCAGAGTAACAGACAGAGTCTTTTCAAAGCAATTGTTTTGGACCACCCATCAGGGTTAAGGCCATACGGACAGCCGGGTCCACTGCCGATTATGGTAACTTTGGTTACCTTATTGATTGAGTTAAAAGCTCAAATTTTATAAGTAGGTTCCTTTGATAACCGAGATGCGCCCAAAGCGCAGACTTGTGAAACGATCAATAAGAGTAGTAAAAGTATGATTGCTATATAGACTCTGATACGCATGCGGATATAGATCAAACGCAGGTTTGTGGCTTAGTGCCCTGACTTGCGTTTTTTAATTTTATTCAGTCTGTGGAATGTGGATTAAGGGTTGATACAAAGGAAACTGGAATTGGAGGAATGATGAAAGGAAGTCGTTTTAAATTAAACCAGAATCATGCACCGATACATGAAGCTCTGGAGACTTTCCGTCGTATGAGGGTTGTACCATTTGATGTACCTGGCCATAAACGAGGAAGAGGCAATCCGGAACTGACAGAATTTCTGGGACAAAAATGTGTAGGTGTCGATGTTAACAGTATGAAGCCACTGGACAATCTCTGTCATCCGGTATCGGTAATACGGGAGGCAGAAGAACTGGCAGCAGATGCCTTTGGAGCAGCACATGCATTTTTGATGGTAGGAGGCACGACAAGTTCCGTCCAGACGATGGTCCTGACTGCCTGCAAACGTGGGGATGAGATTATACTGCCACGTAACGTTCATCGGAGTGTTTTGAATGCACTTGTTTTATGCGGTGCGATTCCGGTTTATGTAAACCCGGAAGTGGATCAGCGACTTGGAATTTCCCTTGGAATGAAAAGGGAGCAGGTGGAGAAAGCGATAAAAGAACATCCAAAGGCAGTTGCAGTACTGGTAAATAATCCGACTTATTACGGAATATGCAGTGACCTGCGTGCAATTGTCAAGATGGCTCATGATGCAGGAATGCTTTGTCTGGCAGATGAGGCGCATGGAACACATTTTTATTTTGGAGGAGGCCTTCCGGTTTCTGCTATGGCAGCAGGTGCGGATATGGCAGCTGTGTCGATGCACAAGAGTGGAGGAAGTCTTACTCAGTCAAGCCTTCTTCTTACAGGTCCGGACGTACATGCCGGCTATGTGCGCCAGATCATTAACCTGACACAGACAACCTCAGGAAGCTATCTTCTTATGTCAAGCCTTGACATTTCAAGAAGAAACCTTGCACAGCGCGGACGCCAGATCTTTCACCAGGTAGCCGATATGGCGGAATATGCCAGAGAGGAAATCAATGCGATCGGCGGCTATTATGCATTCGGAAAAGAACTGGTAAACGGAGATTCCGTTTTTGATTTTGATATAACGAAACTGAGCGTACATACGCTTGATATTGGACTTGCAGGAATTGAAGTGTACGATATTCTGCGTGATGAATACGATATCCAGATAGAATTTGGAGATATCGGTAACATTCTTGCCTATCTTTCCATCGGAGACCGTGCGCAGGAGGTAGAGCGGCTTGTGAGCGCGCTCGCAGAGATCCGCAGACGTTTTCAGACAGATGGTTCAGGACTTCTGAGCCAGGAATATATTGATCCACAGGTAGTGACCAGCCCGCAGGATGCTTTTTATGCGGATAAATGCAGTCTGCCGCTCCGCGAAACCGAAGGCAAGGTCTGCAGTGAATTTGTAATGTGCTACCCGCCGGGAATTCCGATTCTTGCACCAGGGGAACGTATCACAGCAGAGATCCTGGATTATATTGAGTATGCCAAAGCAAAGGGCTGCAATATGACAGGACCTGAAGACCCGGATATTTTGAGACTGAATGTTCTGACAGGGAGGGAATGACAATGGAAATGTGGTTTTCAGAATTTCATACACCAGATGTGAAACACAGCATCCGTGTAAACCGCCAGCTTTATTCCAGACAGAGTGAGTATCAGAGAATTGATATTTTTGAGACACCGGAATTCGGCCG
>NZ_CAKROJ010000036.1 GCF_934372025.1 uncultured Blautia sp. | reverse complement strand
CCAAATCCCGGCTGTACTGTCATGATCAAAACCATATCTACTTCATCCAGAAGATGGCTGATATCATTTACTGGTGTTGCCGGTTTGATAGACACACCAACTTTTACACCGGCATCTCTGATCAGTTCAATTGCTCTCTCCAGATCCTCGCAGGCTTCTGCATGCACAGTAATGGAGTCTGCACCACATTCCACAAAATCCTGAATATAGCGTTCCGGTGCTGAAACCATCAGATGCACGTCAAAAAACATTTTTGATTCTTTACGAATAGAACGGATTACCGGCATTCCAAATGATATGCTCGGTACAAAATCTCCATCCATAACATCAATGTGAAGCCATTCTACTCCGGCTTTTTCCAGAGTCTGAATCTGTTCACCCAGACGGTTAAAATCCGCTGATAAAATCGAAGGGCACAATCGATATTCCATTTAATTAATATCTCCTTTTCTCTTTCAATTCTTCATATAAACTAAGATAATCTTCGTATCTGAGACTGCTGATTTCTCCGTTTTCCAGTGCTTCTTTTACTCTGCATCCCGGTTCATGGATATGTCTGCATCCCTGAAACCTGCATGCATCTTCGTATTTTCGGAATTCCGGGAAATATTCTTTCAGTTCCTGTTCTTCCATATCTGTAAGATAAAGCGAGGAGAATCCCGGTGTATCCATCAGAAAAGTATCTTCTCCTACAGGGATGACCTGCGAATGACGAGTCGTATGACGTCCTCTTTTCAGCTTTCGGCTGATTTCGCCGGTCTCCATCTGCACTTCTCCCTGCAGCAGATTGGTCAGAGAGGATTTTCCAACTCCGGACGGACCTGCTACAACAGTTGTTTTTCCTTTGAGAATTCTGTGGATTTCATCAATTCCGTCCTGCTCCAATGCACTTGAAAGAATCACCTGATAGCCACAGTTGCGGTATATTTCACAAAGCGCTTCTGTTTCTTTCTCTTCCGCAAGATCTTTTTTGTTAAAACATATCACAACCGGAACTCCTGACTGCTCCATCATAATAAGAAAACGGTCCAACAGCATGAAATTAGGTTTTGGATTTTCCATTGCAAAAATCACAAATGCCTGATCAACGTTGGCAACTGCCGGACGAATCAGGGAATTCTTACGCGGAAGAATTCTGATCAGATTTCCTGTCTGTTCCTGTTCATCCAACACTGTAATTTCTACATTGTCACCCACAAGCGGTTTCTGGTTATCTTTGCGGAAAATCCCCTTTGCCTTACATTCATAAAGCACATCATCTTCTCCGTATACATAATAGAAACCTGCAATTCCTTTGATAATTTTTCCCTGCATGTATTACTCTGCCTTTTTGAAGGTGATCGGATACTGTCCCAGCTGCTGGAAGTTTCCATTAATCACTTCAGATACATACAGTGTTCCTTCACTGACACCAGGTGCTCCTGTAATATCCAGTGTGTATGGGAAGGTGATTTTCTCTCCATCAACTACTTTTGTAGATGTCGTTTCACCATTTACTTCCTGAATGAGTTCCAGACGAATTGCTCCTCCCTGATATCCGGTCGGTGTATTCAGCGTCTGTGTACATTTCCAGATTTCACCATTGGCTGCCGCTGCACTCTGTTGTGCAGTGTTCTCTGTACTGCTCTGTGCCTCTGTTGTGTCAGAAGACGGCGCTTCATTTCCACTGCTTACAACAATTTCTATTGGCTGATCCGGATCTGCATATTCATCAGCTTCCGGACTCTGAGAGATAACTTCTCCTGCTGCCACTTCGCTGCTCTGCTGTTCTGTTACCTGAATATCTGTCCATTTTCCAAGAGTAGTGATCGCATCATTTTCTGTCATTCCAACAACACTTGGCACAGAAACACTGTCACCCCAGTCCAGGCCACGGCTGACGATCAGTGTTACCTCATCACCTGCTGTTGCACTGCTTCCTGCAGACGGTGTAACAGAAACCACATATCCCGGATTTACAAGTGGATAACCACTTCCGTCATCCTCGCTGTATTCTTTTTGTATTGTTACTTTCAGACCAAGATCTTCCAGCGTCTGCTGTGCGTCAACACCGGTTTCACCTGAAAGATCCGGTATAGTAACTTCCTGCTGCCCTTTACTGATATAATATTTCAGAGTTGTATACTGTTCGACTTTTGTTCCTGCCGGAATATCCTGAGAAGAGATTCGTCCTTTTTCCTGCGTGGAGTTTTCCTCACCCATCATCTGCTTGCCCAGTTTTTCTTCTTCCAGAAGAGCTGCTGCTTCTTCCTCAGTCTTTCCTACCAGAGCCGGTACTGTCACCATTCCGTCATCATCTGCCACGTTTGCATCTGAAGCTGCTTCCTGTTTACCAGTCTGTTCTTCTCCGCCTATAATACCTGCAGCCTTGCCAATAAAGAAAATAACTGCAACCAGAATTACTGCACCGGCAAGCAATGCCAGAATTGTGAGCCCGCTGTTTGGTGCTTTAGGCTTTTTGTTTGCTTTGCCTGCTTTCTTTTCTTCACGTCTTCGACGAAAATCCTCTTCGTATTCTTCGTCATTGTTATCGTAATCTGTATCATAAACTTCTTCTTCCAGATCAGCTACTTCCGGCTTACGCTGTGCTGTGCGATTCTTTGAAGTATGTTTGATCTCACCAAGTTCTTCATCTGAAATCACTACGGTCTTCGCCTCATTATCTACAGAAGATAATTTTACAAAGTTCCCCTGTGGATCAATAAGTGAATGTTTCAGGTCAGCGATTACATCTTCCATCTTTTCATAGCGTCGATTCACGCTCTTCTGTGTACATTTCAGAATGATCTGCTCCAGACTGTGCGGAAGATCTTCTGTATATACGCTCGGCGGCACCATTTCTTCCTGCAGATGTTTGATTGCAATTGCTACAGTTGTATCGCCATCAAATGGTACACGTCCTGTAACCATCTCATACAGTGTAATACCAAGCGAATAAATATCACTCTTTTCGTCACTGTATCCGCCACGCACCTGTTCCGGAGAACTGTAATGCACAGATCCCATCACATTGGAACTGATCGTATTGGAAGATGCTGCTCTTGCAATACCAAAATCCATGACCTTGACTTTTCCGTCTGTTGAAATAATGATATTCTGCGGTTTTACGTCACGATGAACGATTCCGTGATTATGTGCTGCTTCCAGCCCCATCGAAACCTGAATGGCAATACTTGTTGCTTCTTTAATAGAAAGCTTACCTTTCTTTGCAATGTATTCCTTCAGAGTAATTCCCTCAATCAGTTCCATGACGATATAGTATACACCTTCGTCATCACCGACATCATATACATTAACGATATTCGGATGTGTCAGCCCTGCTGCTGCCTGTGCTTCACTCCTGAATTTGCGGATAAATGTCATATCCTCTCTGAATTCCGGTTTTAATACTTTTACTGCCACAAAGCGGTTAAGTTTGTGATCTTTTGCCTTATACACATCGGCCATTCCGCCAGTGCCTATTTTGCCTAATATTTCATAGCGTTCTGCTATGATCATTCCCGTCTTTAACATTTTTCTACCTCGTTCGTGAATGGTTCCACCAGTATGACTGCTATGTTATCTTTCCCACCGTTCTGGTTCGCTTCTTTCAGAAGTCGCTCCCCCTTCTCCGACAGGTTTTCTGTCTGATCCAGTATAATCTGCTCTATTTTACTGTCCTCTACCATATTGCTCAGACCATCGGAACACATAAGAATCGTACTGTCCGGTTCCAGTTTCAGGTCAAAAAAGTCAATATCTACGGTTCTCTCTGCGCCAAGCGCCCTGGTGATGATATTTTTGTCCGGATGATTTCTTGCCTCTTCAGGCTTGATCTCACCCATTCGAACCATTTCCTGCACCAGTGAATGGTCCTTCGTTACCTGATGTATTTGTTCCTGGACCACATACAGACGACTGTCTCCCACATTGGCCACATATGCATAATGACCAACAACTGTACAAACCACCATCGTCGTTCCCATTCCTCGCAGGTGTTCCTCCTGCCGGGCGCGCTCCAGAATCTCCGTATTTGCAGTCTCAATGGCATGACGAATAACCTTGATAGGGTTGAAATCCGCATCTCTCTGAATCTCGCCCACCAAAGTCTGAACTGCATGCGAAGAAGCATAGTCTCCTGCATTGTGTCCGCCCATACCATCAGCAACGACAAACAGATTCGGAAGATTTCCAACCGGGTTTGCGGAAACGAACACATAATCCTGGTTCATTTTCCTTTTCTGCCCTACATCCGTAGCTGAATATACCCTCATGTCACTTCTCACTTTCTGTTTTTTCCATGTATCTCTTTCTTAGCTGACCACAGGCACCGTCAATATCGCTGCCCATTTCCCTTCTAATAGTACCATTTATTCCACATTTTTCAAGATTTTTTTTGAAATTCTCCACCGCCTCACGCGTAGAACGGACAAAAGAACGTTCTCGGACCGGATTGACCGGAATCAGATTTACATGGCAGTTAAGTCCCTTCAGACGACCCGCAAGCTCCTGCGCATTCTCTTTGCTGTCGTTTACTCCTGCAACAAGGCTGTATTCAAAAGTAATCCTGCGTCCTGTCTTGTCAAAATAATTTCTGCATGCTTCCAGAAGTTCATCGACAGAATATTTATTTGCGATCGGCATAAGTTCCCGTCTTTTTTCATCGTTTGGTGCATGAAGTGAAACGGCCAGTGTCATCTGTAGCTTTTCTTCTGCCAGTTCATAAATTTTCGGAACAAGTCCGCATGTTGAAACTGTCAGGTTTCTCTGACTGATATGAATTCCGCCTTCTTCTGTCAGAATATGAATAAAACGAAGAAGATTATCACAATTATCAAGAGGCTCTCCGGTTCCCATCACAACCACATTGGATACTCTTTCTCCAATAGATGTCTGAATCCGGTATATCTGATCAAGCATTTCTGACGGAAGAAGATTTCTTGTCAGTCCGCCAATTGTTGATGCACAGAATCTGCATCCCATACGGCATCCGACCTGTGATGAGATACAGACTGAATTTCCATATTTATATCGCATAAGAACACTTTCGATCACATTTCCATCAGAAAGACGAAACAGATATTTTCTTGTCCCGTCAACCCTGGAAGTCTGTACATCCAGAATTTCCAGTGCAGTGATCGGATAATCTGCAAGCTTCTGTTTCAGACTCTTTGGAAGATTTGCCATCTCGTCATAGGATGTTACAAGATGTTCATGCAGCCAGCTGTAGATCTGTTTTGCACGAAAAGGCTTTTCTCCAAGCTGCACCATCAGTTCCTTAAGCTCATCTGTTGTCATTGATTTAATATCTGTCATACTTATTTCCTTCTGAATCTTGCAATAAAGAAACCATCTGTTCCATGTACACCCGGAAGCATCTGAAGATATCCCAGAGCAGTTGTTTCTGAATGAAGTTCCTCAGGAATATACTCGTCAATACTTTCCAGCTTAAATGGATGGTTATTCATAAACCACATCATATTTTCTTCATTCTCTTCTTTTGCAACTGTGCATGTGCTGAATATCAATACCCCTCTTGGCTTTACATATTCCGCTGCTTTATCAAGAATTGTTCTCTGAAGGATTACCAGTTCCTCTTCCTTCTGAGCTGTTGAACGATATTTGATCTCAGGTTTTTTGCCGATAACTCCATATCCTGAACACGGCACATCGGCAAGTACAATATCTGCCTTACATTCTGATTCTACATCAAACACTGTAGCATCCTGTACTTTCGCCTGCACATTGATCGAACCTGTTCTGTGAATGTTTTCTTCTATCAGATTGACTTTGTACTGGCTGACATCACGTGCGTCTACCGTTCCATAGCCTTCCATCTTATCTCCCATATGAAGGCTTTTTCCTCCCGGTGCAGCACACATGTCAATTACATAATCACCCTTTTGCGGATTTGCGATTTCTGCTACCAGCATGGAACTGACATCCTGTACCACCATTTTTCCCTGAATAAAAGCATCAAGCGCCAGAATATGATTGTACCCTGAAATATGTTTTGCATAAGGAAGATAAGGTGCCTGTTCAACCTTTACCCCCTGATTTTTCAGGCTTTCACATATTTTATCCACAGAATTAAGATATGTACGGCATCGTACGGTTACCGGCTTTTCTTTCAGAAAATCCGCAAGCATTTTTTCGGTTGTTTCCTCTCCGTAATCCTTCAGCCAGCGATTCACCAGTTCTTCCGGCATGGAATAACGCACAGAAAGATATCTCTCAAGATTCTCTTCCCTCGATGGATATTCCAGTTCATCCAGCTGTCTGGCCACAGTACGAAGTACTCCGTTTACAAACGGTTTCAGATTATAAAATCCTTTTTTCTGCGCCAGCTTTACGGCCTCATTGCAGACTGCGCTGTCTGGCACGCGATCCATAAATTTCAGCTGATAAACCGCACTTCTCAGAATTTCTCTGATTGGTGGTTTCATCTTATCTACCGGAATTTTTGAAAAAGAATCTATGATGTAATCTATCAGAATCCGGTATTCCAGTGTTCCCTCACAGACTCTTGTTATAAAGGCACGTTCCTGCTTTGGCAGAAACTGGTACTTCGAAAGAGCATTACGAATCGCAATATGGCTGTGTTCTCCTTCTTCATCAATCTGAAGAAGAATCTCCATGATCATTTCCCGTGTATTGATTCCACTAGTCATCTCGTCTTCTTCCTCCTGAAAGTATCAAAAGTCTCAGAAGCTGCAGTACAGAAGCAGCCAGCGCTGCAACATAAGTCATTGCCGCAGCCGTCAGGACTTTTCTTGCTCCTTTTGTTTCATCTGCACCAAGAATTCCTGTGCTCTGAAGCATTTTCAGTGCTCTGGAGGATGCATTGATCTCTACCGGAAGTGTCACAAGCTGAAAGAGAACTGCCAGTGAAAAGAGCACAATTCCTGCTGTTACCAGTGGACTGATTCCGGAAATAAGGCCGATCAGAAATAACGGCCAGGACAAGGTACTTCCAAAATTTGCAATCGGAACAATCGCACTTCGAAACTCCAGCGGGGCATAGCCGATTGCATGCTGAATGGCATGTCCACATTCATGTGCCGCAACTCCTACTGCTGCCAGAGATGTCTTGTTGTAAATATCTTCTGAAAGACTGACTGTCTTTGTTCTTGGATCATAATGATCCGTCAGACTTCCTGAAATTGCTCTCACATGTACGTCAGTAATTCCAGCAGCCCGCAGTATTCGCTCTGCTGTCTGTGCCCCTGTCAGACCGGACGCACTTCTTATTCTCTGATAATAGGAAAATGTACTTTTCAGTTTTCCTGACGCTGCAAGTGACAACAGCATTCCAATAATAAGAAGCATATAGGTCCAGTCAAATCCATAGTATCCATAACCATATCCGTACATCCACATCACTCCTTATGATCTTTGAGCATAGTTCCCTCAGTTACCTGGTATCCACGAAGAAAAGCATCTGTTTCCATTCGTTTTTTGCCTTCCAGCTGTACTTCTTTAAGAATCAGTGCATCCTTCCCGCATGCAACATGGATTCCGGATTTATCCACACCAATAATAGTTCCCGGAACTGTTTCCTCACCTTTTGTATTCTCAACGGCACATTTCCACACCTTTAAGGTTTTTCCGTTCAGAAATGTATAAGCACTTGGCCACGGATTCAATCCACGTACCAGACGTTCCAGTTCTTCTGCGCTTTTTGAAAAATCCATAAGTCCCATCTTTTTGCTGATCATAGCTGCATACGGTGTCGGACTTTCTTCTGGCTGTTTTGTATAAACCGCTGTTCCATCGACAATTGACGGAATTGTTTCAACAAGGATTGATGCTCCTGCCTCTGACAGTTTATCAAAGAGACTTCCTCCTGTTTCATCCTCAGCAAGCGGTACGACTGCCTGCGCGATCATATCTCCGGTATCCAGTCCTTCTCCCATTTTCATGATTGTTACTCCGGATTCTTTTTCTCCATCGATCACAGCCTGCTGAATTGGCGCTGCACCTCTGTATTTCGGCAAAAGTGACGCATGTATATTCAGACATCCATACTTTGGCATATCCAGTATCGTTTTTGGAATGATCTGCCCAAAAGCTGCTACTACGATCATATCCGGCTCCAGTTTGCTTAATGTTTCAACAAATTCCGGATCACGCACTTTAAGCGGCTGATATACCGGAATATCATGTTTCATTGCCTCTTCCTTTACCGGAGGCGGCAGAAGAGTCTTTCCTCTTCCCTTCGGTTTGTCCGGCTGTGTCACTACAGCCACTACTTCATATCCGTTCTCTGCAAGTGCTGCAAGCGGCGGCACAGCAAAATCCGGAGTTCCCATATAAACTATTTTCATATCAGTCTTCCTCATAATTTGTACTGTGAAGTTCTCCCTCTACCAGATCTGTGTACATTTTTCCATCCAGATGATCGAGTTCATGACAGAATGCACGTGCCAGAAGTTCTGTTCCTTCATAGATCACTTCGTTCATGTCTTCATCCATTGCCTTGACCTTAACATAATTTGGTCTGGTAACCTGACCTGCCATTCCAGGTACACTTAAACAACCTTCATCGCCTGTCTGCTCTCCGGATGTCTCAATAATCTCCGGATTGATCAGCACGATTGGCCCTTCACCTATATCGATCACAACAATTCTCTTCAGAATTCCAACCTGCGGTGCTGCAAGTCCAACTCCAAATGCCTCATACATGGTATCCAGCATGTCATCGATCAATGTCACGATCTTTGGTGTCACCTCTTTTACCGGTTTACTGACTTTTCTTAAAACCGGATCTCCTTCTGTTCTGATTACTCTGATTGCCATTTCATTCTTCCTCTCTTTTGTCTTATGTGATGTCTATACGAAATCAAACTGAATATATAATTTCCGGAATCCGGAATTTACTTCAATATATTTTTCTGTTTTGTTCTTTATATCCTGAAGCACCTGCTCATCTGCATATTTAAGATACAGTACTTTATGATAAATGTCATTGACTTTTCCCACTGACGCATATGCCGGGCCGATCACATGTACTTTATATTTTTCACTGATCCGCGAAACAAATCTGGCAAGATAGTCCATCCCCTGCTCCAGAAGCTCTGCATCTTCTCCTGATGCCAGAACAGAGAGCATATGTGCTGACGGGGGATAATCCATCAGTGTCCGATATGCCATCTCCTCCTGATAGAAAGCCTCATAATCCTGTTTTGCAGCTGCCTGAATACTGTAATGTTCCGGATGATAACTCTGTATGATCGCTTCCCCGGATTTGCTGCCTCTTCCGGAACGACCTACCGCCTGCGTCAGAAGCTGAAAGGTTCTCTCCGCACAGCGATAATCCGCCTCATTCAAGGACAGATCTGCTGCCACAGCTCCGACAAGTGTTACATCCGGAAAATCATGACCCTTTACGATCATCTGTGTACCAACCAGAATATCTGCTTCATGCGCAGCAAAAGCTGAGAGTATTCTTTCGTAACTGCCTTTGCTTCTTGTGGTATCATAATCCATCCGCAAAACTCTTGCTTTTGGAAAAGTCCTGTGCAACACCTGCTCTATCTGCTGTGTTCCCGCTTTGAATCCTCCTATATAAGGTGATCCGCATACCGGACATTTTTCCACACGCGGCTGCTCATATCCACAATAATGACAGACCAGTCTGCCATTATTGTGCTCAGTAAGTGCCACATCACAATGCGGACACTTCAACGCTTCCCCACACGAACGACAGGAAACAAAACCGGCATAACCTCTTCTGTTCAGAAAAAGCACAGACTGTTCACCTCGCTCCAGACGTCGCTCAACAGCATTCTTTAAACTACGGCTGAGTATGGATCGGTTGCCGCTTTTAAGTTCTTCTCGAAGATCCACTACAGACACTTCCGGAAGCGGTCGGTCCTCAAAACGGCTGGTAAGCTTCACCAGACAGTATTCCCCGTTTCTGCATTTTGTATATGCTTCAAGCGATGGAGTTGCAGACCCCATCACCAGATATGCATTTTCCATATGCGCCCTGTATTCAGCCGTTTCTCTCGCATGATATCTTGGACTGTTCTCGCTTTTGTATGTCTGCTCATGTTCCTCATCAATGATGATCAGGCCAAGCCTGGAAAAAGGTGTAAATAATGCAGAACGGGGTCCTACTATAATCTGGATCTCTCCACGCTTTGCTCTTTTGAACTGGTCATAGCGCTCACCTGCTGACAGTCTGGAATTCAGGACAGAAACCTTGTCTCCGAACCAGCCATAAAATCTGCGAACAGTCTGATAGGTCAGTGCAATCTCAGGAATCAGTACAATTGCCTGTTTGCCTTCATCTACAACCTGTTGGATCAGTTTCATATAAACCTGTGTCTTACCGCTGCCGGTCACACCATGAATCAGCACCGGACGGGGAGACTCTTTCTCCCATTCTCTTTCTATCTGAACCAGTGCATTCTTCTGATCCGGTGTAAGAACCGACAGCTGTTCCCGTGGAATATTGGCTCCGTCAATTGCCATACGGTAGACTTCATCCTGTGTCACCTTCACGATTCCCTGATCTATAAGCGGTTTCAGAACAGAAGATGTCATTCCCAGTTCTCTTGCTGCTCTTGTATAATCCAGTTTTGGTTCACGCAGCAATGCACGAAGCAATCGTGCCCTTGCCCTGCATCTTCCCTTTTCCAGTTCTTCCGCCAGTTCGGCTGCTTTCATCTCATCAGTATTCAGTATGACATATCTCTTTTCCTTCGCTTTGACCTTTTCTCTGACCGGAAGTACTGTTTTCAGTGCCTGCACCATCGTGGAACCATATCTGTTTTTCATCCATGCGGCCAGTGCGATCAGTCGTTCCTCTGTCGTTTCCTCACTGCTGCATATTCCATGAAGTTCTTTCATTCTTGACAGATCAACTGCCGGTTTCTCAGAAAGACCTATTACATAGCCCTTTCTTTCGCGATTTCCGTTTCCAAAAGGAATCGAAACTACCATTCCAACCTGAATCTCTGCTTCCATCTCTTTCGGAACTCTGTACTGAAAACTGCGGTCAAGCTTCTCGTGGGATATATCCACAATGACATCCGCATAGATCATTTATCTGCTCTTTCTTTGTCCTCCTGCAGGATTTCCGCGATCAGAACTCTCTCATCCATGGCATATTTTTTGCCTTTGATCTCCTGATAGTCTTCATGTCCCTTTCCTGCAAGAACAATGATATCTCCCGGTTCTCCGTGGTGGATCGCGTAGGCAATTGCTTCTTTACGATCACAGATTTCCACATATTTTCCTGCTGTTTTGTCAATACCGATCTTGATATCATCAATAATATCCTGAGGATCCTCAAATCTTGGATTATCAGATGTGATAATTGTCAGATCCGCCAGTCTGCCTGAAACTTCACCCATCTCATAACGGCGTGATTTTGCACGATTTCCTCCACATCCAAACAGACATACCAGACGATGCGGATGATACTCTCTTAATGTTGTGAGCAGACTCTCCAGTGCCATTGCATTGTGCGCATAATCAATCATCAGAGTGAATTCATCTGACACTTTGATCATTTCAATACGACCTTTGACTCTTGCCACTTTCAGTGCTTTGATAATATTTTCCTGTGATACCTGGAAATGACGGCAGATCGCAATTGCAGTCAGTGAGTTGTAAATGCTGAATTTTCCCGGGATATCAATCTCAACCGGAAATTCCATCAGCCCCTTCAGCTGATAAGAAATCCCAAGATAGCCTTTTCCGCCAACCATATGTGCATCTTCGGCGCGCAGATCGGCATCCCTAGAAAATCCATACGTTTCCAGCTGGCAGGTGTGACCCTGAATAATTTTTTCGAAATGCTCATCATCTCTGTTTACAATCCCCACACGGCACTGACGAAGCAGCATGGATTTGCATCTGAGATAATCATCAAAATCCTTATGCTCATTCGGTCCGATATGATCTGGTTCAATATTTGTAAAAATACCATAATCAAAAACAAATCCCTGTGTACGATGAAGCATCAGTCCCTGTGAAGATACCTCCATAACAACACAGTCACAGCCTGCATCTACCATTCTGCGGAAATATTCCTGAACCAGATAAGATTCCGGTGTTGTATTACTTGCAGGAATAGTCTCTTCCCCAATGATTGCCTCGATGGTTCCGATCAGGCCTACTTTATATCCGGCATTTTCCAGAATAGATTTTACCATGTAAGTTGTTGTTGTTTTGCCCTTGGTACCGGTAATTCCAATTGTTTTCAGTTTTTCCGCCGGGTGGCCAAAATATGCAGCTGAAATAAAAGCCATCGCATAACGGGTATCCTCAACTTTGATCACCGTAACATCATCCGGAGCATCAACTTCTTCTT
This sequence comes from uncultured Blautia sp., assembly GCF_934372025.1. Lineage (GTDB taxonomy): Bacteria > Bacillota > Clostridia > Lachnospirales > Lachnospiraceae > Blautia_A. The sequence continues at coordinate 11,944 of NZ_CAKROJ010000036.1, read as the reverse complement.
CAACAACCAGTGTTTTTGCACCTTTTTCAATTACATCCGGAACAAATTTATGTCCGTCCACAACTGCACCGCGAATACAGATAAACAAAGAATTCTCCTGTACTTTGCGTGAATCATATACAACAGTTGTGACTTCCTGTTCTGTACTGCCCTGACAGCAGGTATATTTCAACCCTTCCAATAATGTTGCTGCTTTCAAATTTATCTCCTCCTCTGCCTCAGGATATATTCATTACAACATATACTCCATAACAGAATATCACAAACAGCTTTGCTTTTCAATGTCTGTAAAATGTTGTTGCTATTTCCTGCAGCCGGCAGTATAATGGAAAAGAATTAAAAACAGGGGAGCTGGCTGAAGCCGGCTGAGAGGAAACTGACTGGTTTCGACCCTTAACCTGATTTGGATAATGCCAACGTAGGGAAAATACCGAACACATTGAAAGAAGGTACCCTTACGGTATCTTCTTTTTTGTTTTCTGACAGTCTCCGTTGTCCATTTGATTTTCAGGTAGAACAGGAGGTAATAAAGTGATCACTCGTGAAACATCATCAACGCAAAAACTCGCCATTGCCGGTGTGCTGACGGCAGTTGCCGTGGCAGGAAGTCTGATCAGTGTTCCTGTTGCCGGAAGCAAATGTGCTCCGGTTCAGCATATGGTCAATGTTTTCGCGGCGGTAATGCTTGGTCCGTGGTGGGGGATCGGCATCGCCTTTTGTGCAAGTTTTATCCGCAACCTGCTTGGAATAGGAAGCCTGCTTGCATTCCCCGGAAGTATGATCGGTGCTTTATGCTGCGGTCTTGTCTTCCATTTCACACACAAATTAAGTCTCACCTGTGTTGCAGAAGCACTTGGTACCGGAATTCTTGGCGGTCTGGCTGCATATCCTGTAGCCAAATTACTTATGGGAATTGCACCTGCCGGATTTACCGTATATATGATTCCATTTTTTATTTCTACCTTTGCAGGCAGTGTGCTGGCCTTTGTCGTGCTTCGCATCTTTGAAAAAAGGTAATTAATTATGGAAGAAATTTTATTCAGGATTCATCAACATTCACCCAAAATCCATTGCATCACGAATCCTGTGACCATGCAGGATGTTGCCAACCTTCTGCTTGCAGCCGGAGGAAGTGCCGTTATGGGGCAGGATGAACAGGAAGTTGCTGATATTACCACATTTTGTCAGGGAACACTTTTAAACACCGGAGTTCCCGACACTGCAAAAATAAATGCCTGCATCCTTGCCGGACAAACCGCCAATCAGCTTGGACATCCAGTCGTACTGGATCCTGTCGGCATCGGTGCCAGCAGCTTTCGCAAAAAAGAACTTCAACGACTGCTGACTGCTGTACATCCCGATGCAATACGATGCAATCAGGAAGAAGCCGTCGTACTGTGTTCTCTCGTTTCTGAGGCAGATGCCCCTCAGCTTCATGGTGGCGTGGAAAGTGTACTTGAGCTGGAAGAAAATACCTTGTACCAGACTGCTGTTCGTACCGCCCGGCTTTTTGACTGCACTGTTCTTATCACCGGAAAGCAGGATGTTGTATCGGATGGAACCAGGACACAGCTTCTGACAGGTGGTGATGACCGCATACGCAGAATAACCGGCAGTGGCTGCATGCTTTCTGCACTCTGCATACTCTTTTTAAGCACGGGAGTCTCTCCTTTTCAGGCCGTCTGTGCTGCCGGACAGCTCTGGCGTGAGGTTGCTTTTACAGCAGGTCAGCGAACAGACGCTTCATTCGGCGGTATCGGAAGTTTCCACGTACATTTATTTGATGCTCTGGAAGAAAAAACATTTAAACAAAAACTGGAGAAACACTTATGAAAATCACATCTGAACAGTTGAAACTGTATGCTGTCACAGACCAAAGCTGGCTGAAGCAGGATGAAACACTTTACAGTGTTACGGAAGAGCTTCTGAAAGCCGGTGTAACCTGTGTACAGCTTCGCGAAAAAAAGGCTTCTGACGAAGAGATTCTTCAGGAAGCTGTACTCTTAAAAAAACTCTGCGATCATTATCAGGTTCCCCTGATCATCAATGACCGCCCTGATCTCGCTCTGAAGGTCGGTGCTTCCGGTGTTCACGTCGGACTTTCTGATATGGGAATCCAGAAAGCCCGTCAGCTTCTGGGACCGGATTATATCATCGGCGGCAGTGCCCACAATGTAGACGAAGCACTTGCTGCTGAGTCTGCCGGAGCTGATTACATCGGATGTGGTGCTGTCTTTGGAAGCACTACTAAGACCAATGTTTCACAGCTTCCTGTCGAGACGCTGAAAGCAATCTGCAAAGCTGTAAAGATTCCGGTAGTTGCAATTGGCGGGATCACGCACGATAATCTTCCATTACTTACCGGAACCGGTATTTCCGGTGCTGCTGTGATCAGCGCACTTTATGCACCGGATAACAAAACAGAAGCAGCGCGAACACTTCTTGATATTATCGAAAGGATCTGATCTTATGAAAACTGTACTAACTATCGCAGGAAGCGACTCAAGTGGAGGCGCCGGTGTTCAGGCAGATATTAAGACCATGATCATGAATGGAGTCTATGCCATGAGTGCGATCACTGCTCTGACCGCGCAGAATACTACAGGTGTTTACGCTATTCAGGAATCAACTCCTGAATTTATCGATCAGCAGCTGGATTGTATTTTTACAGACATCTTTCCGGATGCAATAAAGATCGGCATGCTCTCTTCAGCTGAAATCATGCATCACGTAGCCGATAAGCTGCGTCATTACAAAGCTTCCCATATTGTACTGGATCCTGTTATGGTCTCCACCAGTGGACACCGCCTGATGAACAAAGATGCCGAAGAAACTCTGCAAAAAGAGCTCTTCCCTCTTGCTGAACTCATCACCCCAAACATTCCGGAAGCAGAAGCTCTCACCGGCATGCAGATCACAGATGTCTCTTCCATGGAAGAAGCAGCCCATACACTTTATGAGAAGTTTCATGTTTCCGTTCTTCTTAAGGGCGGACATTGCATCAACGATGCCAATGACCTGCTTTATACAGATGGACATGCCATCTGGCTCCATGGAGAAAGAATCGATAATCCGAATACTCATGGTACCGGATGTACACTTTCCAGTGCGATTGCTTCCAATCTTGCAAAGGGATTTTCTCTTGAGGATTCTGTGCACCGTTCCAAACAGTATCTGACGGATGCACTGAAAGCACATCTGGATCTCGGTCATGGTTCCGGTCCGCTGGATCATACACTTGGTCAGAATAACACATATAAATATAAATAAAATCACAGATAAGGAGATTTCAATATGACAACTTATACCACACAGATGGATGCAGCCCGCAAGGGAATCGTAACACCACAGATCAAAACTGTTGCAGAAAAAGAACATATGCCGGTAGAAAAAATGATGGAACTGGTAGCGGAAGGTAAAGTAGCGATTTGCGCCAACAAACATCATACCTGCCTGGAACCGGAAGGTGTCGGCAGCATGCTGCGTACCAAGATCAATGTGAACCTTGGTGTTTCCAGAGACTGTAAAGACTATGATATTGAAATGCAGAAGGTTATGAAAGCTGTTGACCTGGGGGCGGAAGCGATCATGGACCTCTCCAGCCACGGAAATACTCAGCCTTTCCGTCAGAAACTGACTCATGAATGTCCGGCAATGATCGGAACTGTTCCTGTTTATGACAGTGTCATCCACTATCAGAGAGATCTTTCTGAGCTTACTGCCAAAGACTTTATCGATGTCGTACGACTTCACGCTGAAGACGGTGTGGACTTCGTAACTCTTCACTGTGGAATCACACGTAAAACAATTGAACAGATCAAAAAACACAAACGTAAAATGAATATCGTAAGCCGTGGAGGCAGCCTTGTCTTTGCATGGATGAGTATGACCGGTCAGGAAAACCCATTCTACGAATATTTTGATGAAATTCTTGATATCTGCGAGGAACATGATGTAACAATTTCTCTCGGTGACGCATGTCGTCCGGGATGTCTTGCCGATGCAACAGACGTCTGCCAGATTGAAGAACTTGTACGTCTTGGTGAACTGACCAAACGTGCATGGGCTCACAATGTTCAGGTTATGGTTGAAGGACCGGGACACGTTCCGCTCGATCAGGTTGCTGCAAACATGAAAGTTCAGCAGACAATCTGCATGGGTGCTCCTTTCTATGTACTCGGACCTCTTGTTACTGATATCGCACCTGGATATGACCACATCACTGCTGCGATCGGTGGTGCTGTTGCCGCAATGAACGGAGCGGCCTTCCTCTGCTACGTAACACCGGCAGAACATCTTGCACTTCCTAATGTAGAAGATGTTAAACAGGGAATTATCGCCTCCAAGATTGCTGCTCATGCAGCAGATATTGCCAAGGGCATTCCGCACGCACGAGATATCGACGACAAGATGGCAGATGCCCGCCGTGTTCTTGACTGGGACGCTCAGTTTGAATGCGCGCTCGACCCGGAAACAGCTAAAGAAATCCGCAACGACCGTCTCCCTGAAGATGACCACAGCGAAGCCTGCAGTATGTGCGGTAAATTCTGTGCTGTCCGCAGCATGAACAAAGCGCTCTCCGGAGAATATATCGATATCCTTTAATCAGCACCTGCTGATCACATTTTAACTAAACTGAATCACATCTTGCTGCGAATCCAGCCTGCAGCAAGTAGGGAACCGGGGATCATTGCCAGCCACAAGAACGGCTGGTATGGATCTCCGGTTTTTGGATGTGAAGATGCCGGATAGCTTTCTCCAGCATTTAACGTTTCCTCATTGTCTGTATCCACAGAATCCTCTTTTTTCTCCTCAGCCTGTCTGATCTGAACCTTCGCCTGTGAAGACACTGTCTGATCACCAGTTTCCTGTGTCGTAACCGTCACCTCATTCAGAAGCTCCTGGTCTTTAATATCTTCCGGCAAGGTCACTATTGCCTGCAGTCCGAATGCGCTGCCCGGTGCAATCTTTTCAATTTTTGCCTTAGTCTTCGATTTATTCAGCACAACTCCGTCTTTTTCCAGAAATTCTACCGGCACATTTCCAAGCTGAAATCGTTCCGTTGTAATAACAGAATGCAATGTCCGCTCCCCGGTATTTCTGATACATATCTGAAACAAAATCTTGTCCCCCGGTACAGCAACTGATCGATCGGCTGTTTTTGTCACCTCAACAGCAGCTTTCAGTGGGATCACTTCCTGATCAGTTATAATTTCTTTCCTGATCTGTCTGCAGTTTTCACTTTCCATTTCATCAGTTTCTGCGGTCGCAGTGAGTTTCATGGAGAGTGATTCCTTCTGTTCTTCCGGAATTCTTACTGTCAGATATGCAGTTTCTTTTATTCCAGCATCCAACGATTCCATCCTGGCAATATTTTCAGATGTATCTGCTTCCATTACGATTTTCTTTCCTGACCATTCCCCTGTCATGGATTCCTTAAAAAATTCATAATGCAGTTGAATGTTTTTCAGCATTATTTCGCCCGTATTTTCCAGTATCACTGTATAGACCAGATCTTTTCCTGCTTTTACAGTGTCTTCATCCGTCTCTACGCGAATTTCAAGTTCTGCTGTTTTCAGATTTTCTTCTGGCTTTTCTTCCGAAGAACCATCTGATAATGTTTCATCGTTCTGTGATGTGTTTTCTTCGTTCGATTCTGTTTCAGGTTCATTTTTTCCGTTATTCAGATTATCTTCCTGTGATCCGGAGTTATCCGTTATCTGCTCTGTATCAGATAATTCCACAATCTCGTCCGGCACAGGTTCTGAAAAAGTTTCCTCTGTTTCTTCGTTATCCACATCCGTTTCCATCAAAATCATCGGTTCTTCCTGCGCATATACGATTACATTCACACCTCCACAAACCATCATTCCTGTCATAAAAAAAGCCACGCCTAATGCACTCAGTTTTCTCCATATTCTATTTTTCATATACTACTCCTTTTGTAACGGAATTAACGTGCAGCATCTCCCTCAGGGCATAGGCATCTCCCCTTTCTTTACATATCTTCATTGTTTCTGGGATCGTTGTCGAAACGACAATAGAAAATATGAATTCCATAGAAGTGGAATCCAGACATTATTCTCCAACAGACCTTGCCGGAGACTTACATTCTAACATGTATTATGTGAAATCACAACAACCTGCAAAAATTATAGATTTTCTTTAATTTTTCTTTAAACTTTTTAGATTTCTTTTAGAATTAATACACAGTTTAAACATATTTCCTGCTTATAATAGTAATTGGATAGATGAATAACCACTCTCTATCTCCCCCCTCAAAAAGTTAAAAAACACAGCAGGTGATCAGATTTCACCTGCTGTGTTTTTGTCTGCATTATTCACAGAGTATTTCTTATAAAGTTCCATTGTTTTTTCGATGCTGCGAAGTCCGCTCACGGAATCTCCTGCTGACAGATTGGCCGCCGCAGTAGATGCACCAATCTTCAGAGCTTCCTCTACAGGCAGTTTCTTATAGATTGAATACAGAATTCCGGCACAAAAAGAATCTCCTGCTCCAACTGCTCCGACAATGTATCCTTTTGGAAGTTTTAAGGATGGTTCTTCGTAATATCTGCCATCACTGTCCACCGCACATCCTACTTCAGGTGCATGGATAACACAGCATTTGCCAACGCCAAATGACAGAATACGGCGGCAGATTTTCTCCAGTGCCCCCGGAATCATTTCACCACTCTCCTCTCGTGGAGAAATTCCGACGATCATTCCACCTTCTATCTCATTTACGATCAGATAATCCACATATTTTAAAGCCGGAACGATCAGTCTGTGCATTTCTTCCTGATCTTTGAGACTTGCAACATCCATCGCTGTCTCGATTCCCTTCTGTTTCATATCGTGAAATGTCTTTACAAGAGCCGTTCCATATGTTTCGTCTGGAGCATTCATCGCATCAAGAAGTCCACCATATCCCAGAAGCACAAGTTCTGCATCCAGCGTATCCAGATGCAGACAGTTCTCATCAAAAAGCCTGCATGCTCCTCTGTTATGAAAAAATGTTCTTTCTCCAGTTGCTTTTACCGTCATTACATCAGAAAAAGAAGTAACTTCTTTCTCGGTTTCCTGGATCAGGGAGGTATCAATTCCAAATGCAGACAGTTTTTCTTTCAGAAATCTTCCCTTATCATCTTTTCCGGTAAGCCCAACACTCTTTACTTCTATAGAAGAATCCAGCATTTTTATTCCAACAGCCGTATTGGAAACACATCCTCCAACCCCATAAGACTCACTGGAAATGTCCGCCAGCATCCCTTTATCTGGATAATAACTGATCATCTTGATCACATCTGCAACCAAAGTCCCTGCAACTGCTATCCCTGCCATACGTTCACACCTCCAGTTTATTTTTTACCGCCGGAGCAATCGACATATCTGCTGCATAATATGGAATCATCGTTGCCTGTGCGGCATGATAAAGATCCGGTTTGCCTGGCCATACGGTCTCCATTACCCTATTATTCTTATCCAGCTGGTGGAACCAGGAACCATTCACATGATCCAGAACAGCCTCATCAATATACTGCAGAAATTCCGCATAACAATCCGCATACTGCATTTTACCGGTAACCCTGTACAGAGTTGCCGCTGTATTCACACCTTCTGCAATCGTCCAGTGCATTCTGTCATGAACAACCGGGTTTCCTTTCCAGTCAGTTGTATAAACAATTCCCCACGCGCCATCAGCATTCCATCCATCCGCTACTGCACGCTTAAAAAGATTTTCGGCTGCTCCTATAAATGCATCTGCTTTTGCTCTTTCTTCTCCACAGTAGGTGGAAAGTGCCCACTGAGTGATCAGTCTTGCCCACTCCAGTCCATGCCCCGGAGTTGCTCCATATGGCTTAAACGGATCGTCAGGCTTTTCTTTATTTTTCTCAAGTTCCACACCCCAGTCTGCAGTGTAGTGTTCCGGAATCCGCCACTCATTTGCCTCTGCCCATTCGAGGACACGTTTAATGATACGGCCGGCTCTTATCCTGTATTTCTCATCACCGGTCACATCTGCTGCGGCCAGGAACGCCTCTACGGTATGCATGTTGGAATTCAGGCCACGATATTCATCCAGAACTGTAAATTCTGTATTCCAGGTGTCACGGACCAGTCCTTCTCCTTCATCCCAATAGCGAAGATCAAACAGCTCTTCAGCTTCTTTAAGAAGTTCCTCTGCACCATCAATTCCGGCACAGATTGCGGATGAAGCGGCCAGGATCACAAATGCATGTGCATATGCAAGTTTCAGCGGCATAGGTTTATTTCCAGCTGTCAGCCCAGTGTACCATCCACCGTTTTCTTTATCTTTAAGTTCACCCTTTAAGGCTCTGACTGCCTCCGATGCAAGCTTTTTTGCACCTGGAACTCCCATCAGATATGCGATGCTGTAGACATGTGCCATTCTGCTTGTGCAATAAGATTCTCTGTTTTTCTCTTTCCATGGGCTGCCATCATTTTTCAGATACCAGGCACTTCCGCCCGGTGAAGGAAAATTTTTTCCAAATTCAAACAGATCATCTCTCATCATTTTCATAAATGCACGATTTTCTTCTGTATCGATCTGATATTTTGCAAACATTATACTATCCCCCATAGTCTTTGTCGCCTGTTACTTATTTCTGAACACTTTCATCTTTTTAATTGTGGCCTGTTTGACAGCTTCCACCATCACAGGCTGAAGATCCGTGAGAAGCACAGAACCATTTGCATATCCGTCATGTGCTGCCTTTGCAGCAGCCATATTAATGTCTGTAAAAATATTGACTTTGCTGATACCCTCATCAATTGCTTTTCTGAAATCATCGTCTGTAAGACCTGAACCGCCGTGAAGGACCAGACTTGTATCGATTGTTCCTGCAATTTCTCTGATTCTCTGGAAATCGAGTTTTGGTGGCAGTTTATACGCACCATGTGCTGTACCAACTGCTATTGCAAGCGCATCAACACCAGTCTTTGTAACGAAATCAAGTGCCTCACCCGGTTCTGTATAAAATGCGGATGGATCGGTCTCGTCTTCTGCAGAAGTCGGATTATTTCCAACATGTCCCAGTTCACCCTCGATCGTTGCGCCATAAGAATGCGCCAGTTTTGCCATCTCCGCTACTTTCTGTACATTTACATCATATGGATCTGTAGAGCAGTCATACATAATAGAACTGAAGCCCAGTTCCAACGCTTTTTTACAGGTCTCTGCATTGAGACCATGATCCAGATGAACGACTACCGGCACACTTGCACGTTTTGCCATCGGAATGAGCATCTCTGCCATCTCTTCCAGACTTGCCACCGGAAGAAGAATTTCTGCCGTTCCAATGATCACAGGTGACTGTGTTTCCTCTGCTGCCGCAATAACCCCTCGTGCAAACTCAAGATTACAGGTATTAAAAAGTCCGACTGCGTAGTGATCCTCTCTTGCCGGTTTCAAAACATCATTTAAATTCACTAACATCTGCGTTCCTCCTTTTCAAACTGGATGCATCCATGTCCTTTTATTTTTTCTCTGAGATTGTGATGCTCCATCTGTTAAGATATTCTTTTCCTCTTTCCAGCGAAAGAAGATTCTCCTGTTTTTCCAGATTTTCCACAATGTCCTTGCGTGACGGCAGAGAACTCCATGGCTCAATACACATATAATTCACTTCTACCCGTGGCCAGTGCCAGAATCCCAAATAATCCATATCCGGAAATGCAATTCTGATTTCTTTATTGCCCTTCTCACTGTAAAGTTTTATTTCTTTTGGCATCTCCTTCAATACAATTGAATCATTATCAAAAAGACTGTGTCTCAGATTCAGATATCGTCCATTTTCAAGCACTAATGGTTCATCCTTTTCCAGTATGAAGCAGTCATCAGACAGCATGATCGAACGTGGTTTTGCACCTTCACCAAAATCAATACGATAATCTTCAAACTTTAATCCATCTTCAAATGGAATATTGAAGCCCGGATGTCCGCCGATTCCAAAATACATTGTTTTGTCATCTGTATTTGTAACATGGTAGGAAATGCTGATCTTCTCATCTTCCAGTTTCCATGTGATATCCAATATAAATTCAAACGGATACTGTTTTCTGGTTTCATCTGAACTTTCCAGTCTCAGGGTCAGTTCAGCTTCTTTCTGATCGACCAGTGTCAGTTCGGCTGTTGGCAGAAATCCATGAACATCCATCTGATATGTTTCTCCCCGATACTGATATTTTTTATTGGTCATCCTTCCTATGTAAGGAAAAAGATTTGGTCCTCTGTCTGTCCATGTTGCTACATCCCCCTGCCAGAGATATTCTCTGCCCTGCGTGTCTTTAACTGACCGGAATTCTCCCCCTCTGGATGATATTTCCACTGTCAATTTCTGATTTCGAATTATATAGTTCATGCTTTACCCTCCTTTATTTTTCAGTATATCATGCCATTCTGCCCGTTTCTATCTTTTTATTGCAATTCCCTCCCCATTCTTTTATAATAGAAAGTAACTTGATCGGTAACTTTTCAGTACCTTTTCCATTACCTGCTGAATTGTTACCTTAATTATTAAATTGAAAAGAAATGAGGAATTTATATGAGCGAAAAAACTGTCGTTGTTGCTCTTGGACACAAAGCTCTGGGCACAACTCTTCCTGAACAGAAACAGGCTACCAAAGCCGCTGCCAAAGCAATTGCTGATCTTGTAGAAGAAGGCACTCATGTTGTTATCTCCCACAGCAACGGACCACAGGTAGGTATGATCCATACAGCTATGAACGAATTTGGCAAAGCACATCCTGACTATACATTTGCACCAATGTCTGTGTGCTCTGCTATGAGTCAGGGTTATATCGGTTATGACCTTCAGAATTCTATCCGTGCTGAACTTCTCTCCAGAGGAATCTATAAACCTGTTGCAACAATCCTTACACAGGTTGTCATTGATCCTTATGATGAAGCTTTTGGTGAACCTGAAAAAATTATCGGACGTGTTCTCAATGCTGAAGAAGCAGAAGCAGAAGAAGACAAGGGAAATTTCGTTACAGAAGTTGCAGATGGAGAATTCCGCAGAATCCTTGCAGCTCCAAAACCGCAGAAGATCGTAGAGCTTGAAACGATCCGTACCCTCTCTGACGCAGGACAGATTGTAATTGCAGCCGGTGGCGGTGGAATTCCGGTTATGGAACAGGGCATCGATCTTCACGGTGCAAGCGCTATCATCGAAAAAGATTTTGCAAGTGAACTTCTTGCCGAGGAACTGAATGCAGACACACTGCTCATTCTTACAAGTGTTGAAAAAGTCAGCCTCGACAAAGACACTGACAAAGAAACTTATCTGGATACTCTTTCTGTAGAAGATGCCCGTAAATATATTGATGAAAATCAGTTTGCAGCCGGCTCCATGCTTCCCAAAATCGAAGCAGCCGTTGCTTTTGCAGCCAAAGGTGAGGGACATCGTACGATCATCACCGACATTGCTCACGCAAAAGAAGGATATAAAGAAAAGACTGGTACTATTATTAAATAATTGGAGTACTTTTACATGGAACTGAAAAACAGAACTTTATCAAATTTTGCTGAACTGGTTCAGACCGGTGAATGCAAAAAATTCAAGGGTCGCCTGAAGGTTGGGGTAGACCTTGGTACTGCAAACACGGTTCTTGCTGTTGTCGACAGCACAAATCGTCCGATTGCAGGTATTTCCGCACCATCTCAGGCTATCCGTGATGGCGTTATCGTGAATTATTATGAATCCGTTCAGCTTGTAACCAGGCTTAAGGCTGAACTGGAGGAAAAACTCGGTACAGAGCTTCCTTATGCCGCTGCTGCTATTCCTCCGGGAGTCTCTGAGGGAAGTGTCAAAAGTATCGGCTATGTTCTGGAGGGTGCCGGATTTGAGGTAACAAATATTGTGGACGAGCCTACTGCTGCCGCTGCTGTACTTAAAATTTCAGACGGTGCAGTTGTCGA
>NZ_CAKROJ010000035.1 GCF_934372025.1 uncultured Blautia sp. | reverse complement strand
GTACAGAAAAAAGATCAGTTTTATATTCATGTGCTGGATGAGGTACTTGCGTATGAGGTTGATCAGATCAAGGTGGTTGATCCGGAGGACACTTCGGATCTGGATATTGTGGAAGGAAAGGATTATGTGACGCTCGTCACCTGCACACCGTATGCTGTCAATACACACCGTCTTCTTGTGAGAGGACACCGTGTGCCGTATACAGGGGAGGAGAAGGCAAAAACAGTTTCTCAGATCCGTCCGGCGGCAATGGCGAAACGAGTGGTAGATGTATGGCCATGGTTCCTGTTTATGATGGCGGGTGTGGCAGTGACAGAAGGTGTGATCATTTTACTGATCCTCATAAAGAGACACCATGATAAGAAGAAAAAAGGATAACAGCATTCTGACCCAGGGTCAGCGTGAACCTTGATGATACTGAGAAAGACAGGAGAAAGTGAAAAATGGAAAATAAAAAAACAGAAGAGATCATGAAAGAGGTCCGTAAGGTGATTTTCGGCAAGGATGAATGTATCCGTCAGGTAATGACGGCAATCCTTGCGGGCGGTCATATTCTGATCGAGGATATCCCGGGGGTCGGCAAGACCTCCATGGCACTTGCTTTTGCAAGGGCAATGAACCTGACACAGAACCGTGTTCAGTTTACTCCTGACGTACTGCCGTCGGATATTGTCGGATTTTCCATGTTTATCAAGGAAAAAGAGGCATTTGTCTACCAGCCCGGAGCGGTGATGTGCAACCTGTTTCTTGCAGATGAGATCAACCGAACTTCTGCCAAGACGCAGTCAGCGCTTCTTGAGGTTATGGAGGAAGGAACGGTCACCGTAGATGGTGTGACAAGGAATGTTCCTGATCCGTTTATCGTCATTGCGACAGAAAACCCGATCGGGTCTGCCGGAACACAGAGACTTCCGGAATCTCAGCTGGACCGTTTTATGATCTGTATTGAGATGGGCTATCCGGATATTCAGGATGAAGTGCAGATCCTGATGAAGCAGTCCGGGTTTGGGGCAATGAAGGATGTAAAGGCAGTGATCAGTGCGGATGATCTTGCCCGGATGCAGAGAGAAGTCTCTGAGATTTTTGTCCATGAGACTGTCTGTCGGTATATTGTGGATCTTGTAAATGCAACGCGTTCACATGAACTGGTGTCTCTGGGACTGAGTACCCGTGGTGCCATAGCAGTGACCAGGATGGCAAAAGCCAGCGCATATATGCAGGACCGTATATTCGTACTGCCGCAGGATGTGGCGGAGGTTTTTCCGGCGGCTGCAATGCATCGTCTCAAATGCAGTGCGAGGGCAAAGTTAAGTCAGGGAGATCAGAAGCAGATCATCGGAGAAATCCTGAAATCTGTCAGACAGCCGCGGCCGGAGAGATAAGGTATGAAAAGTAAGATCATATATATGGTACTGGTGCTGGCTACGTTGTGGGCGGCGGCAGCCGGCAGGGGAGAGTTTGCTTTTTTTCTGCTGGTTTTTGAGTTTCTTTTTGCAGTGTGTATGGCAGTTGGTGTATGGTATGTGGCGGGAAAGCTTCGCGTATCGGCGAAGACGGAAGATTCTGCAGTCACCAGAGGTGAGCGGGGGAAATTTATTCTTGAGATCGAAAACCCGACGGTTTTTCCGGTCGGAGATATCCAGATCGTGATGGAAATCACCGGCGCAGGCAGGATTGTCCGGCACACTGCGGCAGACAGAAAGAGCAGGGATTCGTGGCAGATTTTGCTGGAACCGGTACACTGCGGTTTTTTCAGAGCCAGTGTGACGGAACTCAGAGCATTCGACTATCTTGGACTTTTTTCGGCAAAGATCAGGATTCCTTCTCTTGCCAGGACAATCGCAGTCATCCCCAGGATCCATCCGATGGACGAGGAAACAGTACAGGGATTTTACGGGGAAGAGGAAGACAACGAAAATGCAGCCAGGGCAGGTACGGACAGTCAGGAGATTTTTGATACGAGATATTACCATCAGGGAGATATGCTCAAAAATATCCACTGGAAGCTCAGTGCCAAGGAAGATGAACTTCTTGTAAAGGAATTCAGTATGCCGGCCGGAAGGATGGTCAGTGTTTATCTGGATACGTCGGACGGGACGGAAGAAAAAACAACACCGGATCAGCTGGATGAGTTTCTGGATCTTGCGGCATCTCTGGGCAATGCGCTGGTTGAGAAAGAGCAGCTGTTTGAATATGTCTGGATGGAAAAGGGAACGAAGGAAGCCCTGCATTTCGAGGTGAACGGAAGAGAAGCTTTTTATCAGGCGCTGGAGTGTATTCCGGGAATCTGTCAGGGAATATCCGACAATGTCCTGGTGCCGGAGCATGGCGGTGTCAGAATCACGATGGACGGGCGGATACAGCGATATTTTCCGGAAGGTGAAGGACGTTTATGAGAAAAAAACAGACACAGAAGGAACAGAACAATATGGAGGTGCTTATCTTGGATTCAGGGTACGTCCCTCGGTCAGAAAAGAAGCAGACAGAGAAAGGCGGAATGTTTCTGTCTTTTCTGGTGCTTTTTGGGGCAGTCGGAGTTCTTGCCGGAAGTCTGGTTTCAGCGTTTTCGATAAAGGATGAGAGTTTGTGGCTTCTGATACCGGGAATCTTTCTGTTCAGCCTGTTTTTCAGCTGGTTTTATGCGGACAGAAGGCTGGATTCGAGAAGAATCTATGGTTTTCTTGCAATTGTGATCCTTTACATGGCAGTCTGTTTTGTGCTACAGAACAGGATCACCGCAGGCTTTTATCAGACAGCTGATTTTGTGATGAGCAGGATCAATCAGGCCTATCATGGAAACATGAGGCTGTATGGAGTAAAGGGAAGCGGTGATGTGGTGATTTTCTGGCTGCCTGTACTTTTTCCGGTGACGGGGCTTCTGGGGGCAGGAATTGTCAGAAGGAGGAACTGGCTTCTGATCCTTTCCGTTCTGTTTCCGCTGGTCGCACTGATGATGATCGCCGGAGGTAGACCGGGAAATCTCTGGATGTATTTTCTGGCAATGAGCATTCTGCTTTTGTTCGCCGCAGGGCGGAGCCATTTCTCTGGATGGAAGGCAGGGCTGGCGGCACTTCTTGCTGCCGTGGTCGTATCTGTCCCGTCATGGTGTATTTCCATGCCATTGGCAGGAGCGGAGATCCCGGCAATTCAAAGAAGCACGACAAGGATACAGAATCGGCTCCTGCAGTCTCTGTGGAGTTTTCTGCCGAAGATCTCAGGGGGAAATCTGCAGCTCTCTCTGGAAGGAATCGCGGGAGGCGTAGACAACGGAGAACTCGGAACGACAGACGGCGTGTTTTTTACCGGTGTGGATGCCCTGAAAGTGACCAGTGTGCAGAGACCTTCGGAGACGGTCTATCTGAGAGGATATATCGGTGAGACTTATACAGGGAGCAGTTTTGAGCCGGGAGCGGAGGAAAATTTTCAGAATGCAGCGGCTGTCTGGAAAACAGACGGGGATTCCTCAATCTATATACAGAATCTTCCTTTTCTGAGGACGATGTATTATGAGAAGCAGTCGTCAGGAGAGAATGCCGGGGAATCAGAAAGCGCAGTGAACCAGATCATCGTAGAAAATCTGAATGCCAATCCGGAGTACACGTATGTTCCATATGATGCTTTTTTGAATGATGTGTATCAGATCAGTAACGGGGATGGGGCAGTTTACGGACAGAGCAGGCAGGACGATATTTTTTCCTGTTACTGGAGAAGCAGTGCCAAAGAAATTCTGGAAAGCTACCGGGACGGAAAGGATATTTCCGGTGTGCTGAATGATACGGAAAAATCGTATCGGAATTTCTGCAGTACCTATGATCTTCAGATCCCCGAAAAAGGGCTTGAAAGGCTGGAGAAGGAATGCGCGGAAGCAAAGGAAGAGAATCACTGGGGAGAATCTGAGACGGGTGCAGAGCTGCCGGACTGGGCAGTTGCAGATGAGTATGAAGAGATTCGTCAGTATGTGGTAAAAAGACTTCTTCGTGACTGCAGCTATGAGACAGATACGGACAAGCTGAAAGACGGCCAGGATTTTGTGGAAACTTTTCTCTATGACACAAAGGAAGGCTACAGTATGCATTTTGCGGCTGCTGCGACGATGATGTTCCGTATGTTTGGCGTTCCGGCGCGTTATGTGGTGGGATATGTGGCACCACAGGAGCTTTTTTCAGAAAATGCAGATCAGACTTATACCGCTGTTCTGGAGGATGACAATGCTCATACCTGGGTGGAAATCTATCAGCCGTTTCTTGGATGGACTCCGGTGGAAGTGACACCGGGTATGGAAACAGAGTTTGTTGACCAGACGGAAGAGAAAGAGCAGAGTGACAGTGTCCCGGAGGAAACGAAGGCGGAGAAAGAAGAGGAAGAAATCAGCGTATCCGGTTTTGCAGTCCGTCTTGCCGGCTGGTTTACAGGACACCTCGCAGATATTCTGAAGTTATGCGCTGTACTGTGCGTGCTGATGCTTGTTCTTGGAAGCGGAATGAAGATTCGCGCTGTACATAGGGCTCGTTACGGAACGGGAGAAGAACCGGCAGCTGCAGTGAGGGCGATTTATCGCTATATCTGTCGTATTCTGTACAAAAAAGGCATGTCGAAGGACTGCACGGCGGCAGACGGTGGAACGATTCGCTTTATCAGAGAGTTCTGCCCTGCCTTTACGGAGGAAGATGGCAGCAGGCTTCAGGAACTGATCCTGAGGGCAAGCTATGGAAAGGAAGCGGTGACAGAGGAGGAGCGGCTGTGGATGCGTCGGCTCTGCCGGCAGATAAAGCGGTCTGTACGTGGAAAAAAACGTTGACAAAGACCATGTCGGTTGCTATAATACCTGCATGAACAAAGGCGTTCTTTTGGAGGGTAACCTTCCGAAAGTACGCCCTTTTTTTATATTTAAATAATAAGGAGAGAATGGCATGGGGAATTATACCAGAGAAGAAATATTACAGATGGTTGAGGAGGAAGACGTAGAGTTTATCCGCCTTCAGTTTACTGATATGTTCGGTGCGATCAAGAATATTGCTGTTACGGCCCGGGAACTTCCGCGTGCATTAAATAACCAGTGTATCATTAACGCGGAACAGATTGCGGGAATGGATCCGGAGAAAGGCTCCGATCTTTATCTTCGTCCGATACCGGACACCTTTGCAATCCTGCCGTGGCGTCCGCAGCAGGGAAAGGTTGCGAGAATGATCTGTGATCTTTACTGTCCGGATGGTACACCATACAAAAACAGTCCGAGATATATTCTGGAGCGTGTGGCGAAAGAAGCTGAGCAGGAGGGATACACCTGCTATATCGATCCGGAGTGTGAGTTTTTCTTATTCCACACAGATGATAATGGAATGCCGACAACCGTAACACATGAAAAGGCAGGCTACCTGGATATGAGCCCGCTGGATCTTGGTGAGAATGCAAGACGTGATATGGTACTGACACTGGAAGATATGGGAATGGAAGTAGAATCCTCTCACCATGAGGCCGCACCGGCACAGCATGAGATTGATTTCAGCTATGGTGAGGTGCGTGACATTGCAGACTGTATCATGACCTTCAAGATGGCAGTCCGCATTGTGGCAAAACGTCATGGACTTCATGCAACTTTTATGCCGAAGCCAAAGTCAGAAGTAAATGGCTCCGGAATGCATATCCAGTTTTCTTTATTTAAAAATGGAAGAAATTTATTTGAAGATGCTGAACATCCGGGAGAACTCAGTGAAGAGGCACGCTATTTTATAGGAGGTCTTCTTGCTCACAGCAGGGAGATGGCACTGATCACAAATCCGATCGTAAACTCCTATAAGCGTCTTGTTCCGGGATATGATGCTCCGACAGAGCTTACCTGGACAGAACATAATCAGAATTCTCTTGTGCGGATTCCTGTAACAAGGGGAGAGGAAACAAGAGTAGAACTGAGAAGCCCGGATGCAGCTTCGAATCCGTATCTGGTACTGGCAGTATGTTTTGCAGCCGGACTGGATGGAATCCGAAATAAGATTTCTCCTGCAAAATCGTCAAATATCGCCAGCCCGGATCAGGCACCTGAGCATCTTCCGGAAACACTGAAGGATGCGATCGAGCTTTTTGAAAACAGCGAATGGATCCGTGGAGTGCTGGGCGAAGATTTTTGCAGAACCTATCTTTCTGCGAAGAAGGATGAGTGGCTGCGTTATATCCGACAGGTAACAGACTGGGAGGTCGAAGAATACCTGTATCGCCTGTAGCCATAAGACGAAATTAGAGGAGAGACACTTGTATGAGCAGCATCGTGATTGCATTACCCAAAATTGAAGATGCAAAAAAGATCCGTGCAGTTCTGGAACGGCATGGTTTTATAGTTGCATCAGTATGTACAACTGCATCAAATGCTCTGTCAAGTGCGTCTGAACTTGGGAGTGGTGTACTGATCTGCAGTCACCGGCTTCCGGATATGAATTATCTTGATCTTTCGGAATGTATGCCGGGAGAGTTTGAAATGCTTCTGCTCGCATCCGCGAGAATGCTCTGTGAGGTGCCGACTTCGATTTTGTCGGTACAGATGCCGCTGAAGGCGAGTGATCTTGTCAATACAGTGAATATGATCCTGACACAGCAGGAGCGAAGAAGACGAAAAGAAAAAAAGAAACCGAAGGCACGGTCCTGGAAAGAACAGAATTATATATCCAATGCAAAAATGATGCTGATGCAGCGTAATCATTTGAGCGAAGACGAAGCCTATCGTTATATTCAGAAATCCAGTATGGATTCCGGGACAAATATGGTAGAAACTGCGCAGATGCTTTTGATGCTTTTATATGATGGATAACAGACTGAAAAACTTTTAAGAGACTTATATATATATGGAGGATGAGGAAATGGAGTTTTTGGATGGTACATGGAAAAAAGAAATCAGTTCATGGGAAGATTTACTGGGAGAATCTCTTCTGAACCAGGAAGTTGTTCTGGAAGGTGCAGTTCACAGCATTCGTAATATGGGTGATGTTGCATTTGTGATCCTCAGAAGAAGAGAGGGACTTTTTCAGACAGTTTTTGAAAATGAAAAAGCAGATATTTCAATCCATGACCTTAAAGAGGCAATGACAGTTCGCGTAAAAGGAATCCTGCATGAGGAAAAACGTGCTCCTCATGAAAGAGAGATCCGCATCCGTGGAGTTGAAATCCTGTCTCAGCCGGCTGAGCCGATGCCGCTAGCAATTGACAAATGGAAATTGAATACATCTCTGGAGGCAAAACTGAATCTGCGTCCGATCGCGCTCCGTAACATCCAGGAACGATCCAAATTTAAGATTCAGGAAGCACTTACCCGTGCTTTTCGTGATTACCTCTATGAAAATGGATTTACAGAGATCCACACACCGAAGATCGGAGCAAGAGGAGCTGAGGGTGGTGCGAACCTTTTTAAATTCAGTTACTTCCACAAACCGGCAGTTCTTGCGCAGAGCCCACAGTTCTACAAACAGATGATGGTCGGTGTGTTTGACAGAGTATTTGAGACAGGACCGGTATTCCGTGCAGAGAAACACAATACCAAACGTCATCTGAATGAATATACCAGTCTTGATTTTGAGATGGGATATATCGACAGCTTTGAAGAGATCATGGCAATGGAAACAGGATTTCTTCAGTATGCAGTTGAACTTTTAAAGAAAGATTATGCAAAGGAATTACAGATCCTTAAGGTTCAGCTTCCAAAAGTCGACAAGATCCCGGCAGTGCGTTTTGACAAAGCCAAAGAGCTTGTTGCAGAGAAATATAACCGTAAGATCCGCAACCCTTATGATCTGGAACCGGAAGAAGAGGCTCTGATCGGAAGATATTTCAAAGAAGAATACGATGCGGACTTTGTATTTGTAACTCACTATCCGTCCAAGAAACGTCCATTTTATGCTATGGATGACCCGAATGATGAGAAGTTTACGTTAAGCTTTGACCTCCTTTTCCACGGACTTGAGGTGACAACCGGCGGACAGAGAATCCACGATTATGCTCAGCTCAAAGCAAAGATCGCGGCAAGAGGAATGGAAGAAGAAGGAATGGAACAGTATCTGGATACCTTTAAACATGGCATGCCGCCGCACGGAGGTCTTGGTATCGGACTGGAACGTCTGACCATGCAGCTCCTTGGAGAAGAAAATGTCCGTGAAGCATGTCTGTTCCCGAGAGATCTGAACAGACTGGAGCCGTAACTATTTACAGGCAACATTCCAAAAAAGGAGGAAAAGTCAGATGGCAAAAATCATAGATGACGAGACAATTGAAAATGTATGTATCCTTGCAAAGCTTTCTTTAAGTGACGAAGCGAAAGAGAAGGCAAAACAGGATATGCAGAAAATGCTGGATTATGTGGAAAAACTGGACGAACTGGATACAGATGGTGTGGAGCCGCTGTCTCATATTTTTGGTGATGAAAATGTATTTCGTGACGATGTTGTGACAAACGGAGACAACAAGGAAGCGATGCTTTTCAATGCACCGAAAGCAAAAGAAGGACAGTATCAGGTACCGAAGACCATTGGATAGAGGGGAATAGATTATGGAACTGGGAACAATGACAGCTCTTGAGCTGGCAAAAAAGATCAGACAGCGTCAGGTAAAGGTATCAGACGGCGTCAATGAGGTTTTTGACCAGATCGAGAAAAAAGAAGGAAAAGTACACGCATATCTTGATATATATAAGAAAGATGCCCTTGCAAGAGCAAAAGAAGTAGAGAAGGGGATCATGGACGGCACTTACACAGGGCCGCTTGCCGGAGTGCCGATCGCAATCAAAGACAACATCTGCATCAAAGGCAAAAAGACAACCTGTGCATCAAAAATTCTGGAGAATTTTGTGCCACAGTATAATGCGGAAGTGATTGACCGTCTGGAAAAAGCCGGTATGATCATTATCGGTAAGACAAACATGGATGAATTTGCCATGGGAAGTACGACAGAGACTTCTGCCTATGGCGTGACAAGAAACCCGTGGAATCTGGAACATGTACCGGGTGGTTCATCAGGCGGTTCCTGTGCCGCTGTGGCAGCAGGAGAGACTTATCTGGCACTTGGTTCTGATACAGGCGGTTCTATCCGTCAGCCAAGTTCTTTCTGTGGTGTGACCGGAATCAAGCCGACTTATGGTACAGTATCCCGTTATGGTCTGGTTGCCTATGCATCTTCACTGGATCAGATCGGGCCGGTAGGAAAGGATGTGGCAGATTGCGCCGCACTTCTGGAAGTGATCGCCGGACATGATCCGAAAGACAGCACTTCTCTGGATCGTAAGGATCTTGATTTTTCAAAGAGCATCGAGGAGAAAAAACTTCTCGGAATGAAGTTCGGTGTGCCGAAGGAATTCCTTGCAAAAGGTCTTGATCCGGAAGTAAAAGATGCTTTTATGGAAACACTTAAGGTACTCACTTCACAGGGCGCTATCGTGGAATTTTTCTCTGTGGAGACTATGGAATATATGATCCCTGCCTACTACATCATTGCCAGTGCGGAGGCAAGCTCCAACCTGGAACGTTTTGACGGTGTAAAATACGGCTATCGTGCAGCTGAGTACGAGGGACTTCATGATATGTACAAAAAGACCAGAACAGAAGGTTTCGGAGAGGAAGTTAAACGTCGTATCATGCTCGGTTCGTTCGTGCTGAGTTCTGGTTATTATGATGCGTATTACCTGAAAGCACTTCGTACAAAGGCTCTTATCAAACAGGAATTTGACCGTGCATTTGACAAATACGATGTGATCCTTGCACCGGCAGCACCGTACACTGCACCGAAGATCGGAGAAAGCCTGAAGGATCCGCTTGCCATGTACCTTGGCGATATTTATACAGTTGCCGTAAACCTTTGCGGTCTGCCTGGAATCACCGTTCCGTGCGGTCAGGACAAAGCCGGAATGCCGATCGGTGTCCAGATGATCGGAAACTGCTTCGGGGAACACAAGATTCTCCGTGCAGCAGCTGCTTATGAAGCAGAAAGAGGGGTATTTCCGACTCCTCTGAAAGGAGGCAGAGAGGCATGAAACAGTATGAAACCGTCATCGGTCTTGAAGTTCATGTAGAACTTGCGACAAAAACAAAGATTTTCTGCGGCTGCTCGACAGAGTTTGGTGGAGCGCCGAATACACATACCTGTCCGGTCTGCACCGGAATGCCGGGTTCACTGCCTGTACTGAACCGTCAGGTGGTTGAGTTTGCACTCAAAGCCGGTATCGCGGCTAACTGTCAGATCAACCAGTACTGCAAATTTGACAGAAAGAACTATTTTTACCCGGATAACCCGCAGAACTACCAGATCTCTCAGCTTTATCTGCCAATCTGTCATGATGGCTGGGTAGAGATCGAAACTTCTGCCGGAAAGAAAAAAGTCCGCATCCACGAAATGCATATGGAAGAGGATGCCGGAAAGCTGATCCATGATGAGTGGGAAGACTGCTCTCTGGTAGATTATAACCGAAGTGGTGTGCCTCTGATCGAGATCGTATCCGAGCCGGATATGAGAAGCTCGGAGGAGGTTATCGCATACCTTGAAAAGCTTCGCTGCATGATGCAGTATCTCGGTGTATCCGACTGTAAGCTGCAGGAAGGTTCCATGCGTGCCGATGTCAACCTGTCTGTCCGTGAAGTCGGCAGTGAGACCTTCGGAACAAGAACAGAGATGAAGAACCTGAACTCCTTCAAGGCGATCGCAAGAGCAATCGAAGGGGAGAGAGAACGTCAGATCGAACTGATCGAAGAGGGAAGAGCTGTTGTGCAGGAGACCCGCCGCTGGGATGACAATAAGGAATCCTCTCATGCAATGCGTTCCAAAGAGGATGCCAAGGATTATCGTTATTTCCCGGATCCGGACCTTTCGCCGATCCATATTTCGGATGAGTGGATCGATGAGATCCGCAGTTCACAGCCGGAACTCAGAGAAGAAAAACAGCTTCGTTATCAGCAGGAATTTGAACTTTCCGCATACGATGCAGGAATCCTCACGGAATCCAGACATCTTTCTGAGCTGTTTGAGGAAGTCGCAAATCTCTGTGACAGCCCGAAAAAAGCAGCAAACTGGTTTATGGGAGAAGTTCTGCGTCTGACCAAGGACAAAGGTCTTGATGTGGAGAAGGTTTCCTTTACACCGGAGCATCTCTCAGACCTGATCCAGATGGTAGAGAAAAAAGAAGTCAGTGCACAGAACGCGAAGAAAGTTTTTGAAAAAGTTTTTGATGAAGACATTGAGCCGGTATCCTATATTGAAGAGCATGGACTTAAGATCGTGGAGGATACAGGGCTTCTGAATGATACACTTTTGAAGATCATGGATGAGAACCCTGGACCGCTGGAGGAGCTCCTTGGCGGTAAAGAGAAAGTTTTCGGATTCTTCGTCGGAAAGATGATGAGAGAACTCAAAGGCAAGGCAAGCCCGGATGCAGTCCGTGAGGCGCTTGTAAAAGAAGTAGAAAAGAGAAAAAATCAGTGATAATCTGATAGTACAGGAGAT
This sequence comes from uncultured Blautia sp., assembly GCF_934372025.1. Classification (GTDB taxonomy): domain Bacteria; phylum Bacillota; class Clostridia; order Lachnospirales; family Lachnospiraceae; genus Blautia_A. The sequence continues at coordinate 12,919 of NZ_CAKROJ010000035.1, read as the reverse complement.
GTAATATTATGGTAACAGTAAATAAAAATTATCTGAAACTGCCGGGAAGTTATCTTTTTTCCACTATTGCAAAAAAGGTATCCGCGTATCAGGCTGCAAATCCGGATGTTGAGATCGTGCGTCTTGGAATCGGAGATGTTACACAGCCGCTTGCACCGGCAATCATTGATGCACTTCATAAATCTGTAGATGAGATGGCACATGCGGAGACTTTTCATGGATATGCGCCGGATCTGGGATATGAATTCCTGAGAAGTGCGATCGCAAAAAATGACTACGAGGCACGTGGCTGCCAGATCAGTGCCGATGAGATTTTTGTCTCTGACGGAGCAAAAAGTGATTCCGGAAACATCCAGGAGATTTTTGGCACAGATAACAAGGTAGCTGTCTGCGACCCTGTTTATCCTGTGTATGTAGATACAAATGTTATGGCTGGACGTACCGGCGATTATAACAAAAAGAACGAGAACTTTGACGGTGTGATCTATATGCCGTGTCTGGAAGACAATGGTTTTCTTCCGGAACTTCCGGTAGAAACTCCGGATATTATTTATCTCTGTTTCCCGAATAACCCAAGTGGCGCTGCGATCACAAAGGATAAACTTCAGGAGTGGGTAGATTACGCAAATAAGAACGGCGCCGTGATCATCTACGATGCTGCTTATGAGGCTTATATCACAGAGGAAGATGTGCCGCACAGCATTTATGAATGTGAGGGTGCACGTACCTGTGCAATCGAGCTTCGAAGCTTTTCAAAGAATGCCGGATTCACTGGTGTACGTCTTGGCTTTACGGTTGTTCCGAAGGATCTTGTCCGTGAAGGTGTTGCACTTCATGACCTCTGGGCAAGACGTCATGGAACCAAGTTCAATGGTGCCCCATATATCGTACAGCGTGCGGGTGAGGCTGTTTATTCTCCGGAAGGAAAGGCACAGCTGAAGGAACAGGTTGCGTATTACATGAGAAATGCGCATACCATTTATAACGGACTGAAAGAGGCTGGATATTCAGTATCCGGTGGTGTGAATGCTCCGTATATCTGGCTCAAAACACCGAACAATATGAGTTCCTGGGATTTCTTTGACTATCTTCTGGAAAATGCACATGTTGTGGGAACTCCAGGTTCAGGCTTTGGTGCACATGGCGAGGGATTTTTCCGTCTGACTGCGTTTGGTACGTATGAAAATACACTGGAAGCTCTGCGCAGAATCAAGGCATTATAAAACTGCATAAAAAAGAACCGGTACAGGTGTAAAAGAGGTGGTTTTTGACAAACTGCCTCTTTTTCGTTGCTATCGTCTGAAATATACCGTATAATTTACCATAAACACTAAGACAAACTGCCGGTTCTGATTAAGTGAGAAAACTGCCGGCCAAAGGAGTTTAAATATGTATATGGAAACAACTGAAAAATTACTTGATTTTATAAAGAAAAGTCCAACTGCATTCCATGCGGTGGAAGAAATGTCCAAAAGACTGACAGACAATGGCTTTGAAGTGCTTTCTGAGAAAGAACACTGGAAACTGGTTCCGGGCGGAAAATATCTGGTGACCAGAAATCATTCTGCGCTGATCGCATTCTGCATACCGAAGGAAGATACAAGAGTATTTCACATTATGGCAAGCCACAGCGATTCTCCTTCTTTCAAGATCAAAGAGAATCCGGAGATCAAAGTAAATAACAGTTACGTGAAGCTGAATGTGGAAAAATACGGCGGTATGCTTATGGCACCGTGGTTTGACAGACCGCTTTCGGTTGCAGGAAGAGTGATCGTCAGAGGACAGGACGGACTGGAGGAAAAACTGGTCAATGTTGACCGTGACCTTGTAATGATTCCGAATCTGGCAATTCATATGAATCGTGATGCAAACAATGGTCTTGCATACAATCCGCAGAAAGATCTTCTTCCATTATTTGCTGCTGAAAATATTGACAAAACGGTTCTGGAAGTGATCGCAGAAGAAGCAGGACTCAAAAAAGAAGATATTATCAGTCACGATCTGTTTCTGTATAATCGCGTACCTGGAACTGTATGGGGAGCAGATAAGGAGTTTGTTTCTTCAGCACGTCTGGACGATCTGCAGTGTGCGTTTGCGTCTATGCAGGGAATTCTCCGCGGCAGATCAGAAAAATCAATTACAGTGCATTGTGTGATGGATAACGAAGAGGTTGGAAGTGAGACAAAACAGGGTGCTGCATCTACATTCCTGAAAGATACTCTTCTCAGAATTAATATGGGTCTTGGAAGAACCTATGAGGAATACCTGATGACACTGGCAGGCAGCTTTATGCTTTCTGCTGATAATGCGCATGCATTACATCCAAACTATACGGACAAGACAGATCCGACCAATCTTCCGGTAATTAATAAGGGAATTGTTATTAAGTATAATGCGAATCAGAAGTATTGTACGGATGCAGTATCTGCGGCAGAATTTAAGGATCTTTGTGACAGGGCGGAGGTTCCATATCAGACCTTTGTCAACCGCTCAGATATCGCAGGAGGTTCTACATTAGGAAATATTTCCAATACACAGGTGGCACTGAACGCAGTCGATATCGGACTTCCGCAGCTGGCAATGCATTCCCCGTTTGAGACAGCAGGTGTAAAAGATACGGAATATCTTGTAAGAGTGGCAGAAGAATTTTTTGCATAAGAACAGTTTTATAGAGAAGGACAGAATAATGAGTGATAAAAAAGCAGTTTTTTTTGATGCTGACGGAACAATCTGTGATATAGAAAAAGGAGTACCGGACAGTGCAATAGAATCGATTAAGGAACTGGTCGCGAATGGTCATCAGGCATGGCTCTGTACAGGAAGAAGCCGTGCATTTGTACCGTGGTACCTGGAACAGATTCCGTTTACCGGAATGATCAGTGCCTGTGGTGCGACCATTGAGAAAGACGGGAAAAGACTTTATAACAATGAGATGACTCCGGAAGTAGCGGAATATTCAGTAAAGGTACTTCGTAAGTATGGACTGGTCCCGGTAATGGAAGGTGCCGACTACATGTACTATGATAAGGATGAATATAACACGGATGTAAACTGGTATACGGATCTGATCACGGAGGCTCTTGGCGCAAAGTGGAGACCGATCACAGGAAATGAGCACTGTATGCATATCAATAAGATCAGTGCCAAAATGAAGGACGGATGTGATGCGGATCAGGCATGCCGTGAACTGGCAGAGTATTATGATGTGATCCGTCATGAAGATAATTCATTTGTAGGAACAACGATCGAACTGATCCCGAAGGGATGCAGCAAAGCAGTCGGGATTGCGGCAGTGTGCCGGAGCTTTGGAATCGAATGGGAAGATACCGTGGTGTTCGGAGACAGTAATAATGATCTGTCCATGTTTGAATATGCCGCCACAAAGGTAGCTATGGGAAATGGTTCACCAAAGATCCGTGAACTGGCAGATTATGTCACGACAGACATGTTCCATTACGGTATTCGCAATGGACTGACCAAACTGGAACTTATTTAACACAGTGAATTAAAGGGAAAAGAGAGAAACTATGAAATACGGAAAAATAAGAATAGAAGACGGCAATTTTATTTTCTCCAAACATATGATGATGAACTATCTTCCCTGCAAAGATATCCTCTGGGCCTATAAACGAAAAGAAGGTGTGGAAGGTGGTGTACAGAAGCAGTACAGTACCAGCTCACTGGTGATCATTACGCGCAGAAGGAAGAAATATCAGTTCGAGATGACAGACAGAGAAATTCAGAACTGCATTCAACTTTTAAAGGCGCTGAATCCGGAAATTGTAACCGGTTTCCCGCAGGGAAGCAGGATTCCGCTTCAGAGCCTTCCAAATACAAGAGATCTCGGGGCTATTCAGACAGAGGATGGCAGACATATTCTGCCAAAGCGTCTTCTCAGAAGTGGAAGTCTGTATCATATCTCCATCACAGATCAGGATACGCTGCTGAACGAATATCATCTTTCGACAGTGATCGACTTCCGGACACGAATGGAGTGCCTGGAAAGACCGGATACCATTATAGAAGGCGTTCAGTATCACGATATGCCGATCGTGGATGAAGAGATTCTGGGTATTACCAGGTCCGGTACACCGACAGAGCTTCTGGAAGCCTTCAGGGAGGCCCCGGAAGATTTTATGCTGAAGCAGTATGAATCACTGGTGCATGATGATTACAGTGTAAAACAATATGCACGTTTTCTGGATGTGCTTCTTCATCAGGAAGAGGGAGCTGTACTCTGGCACTGTAATGCCGGAAAAGACCGTACCAGTGTAGGAACGGCACTTCTGCTCTGTGCACTCGGGGTATCCAGAAAGACGATATATGAAGATTTTATGAAAACAAATATGTATCTGGATAAGGAAAGAGAATATATGATCCGCTTTCTGGAGACAAAAATGATAGTAGATAATCCGGTCATGGATAAGATCAGTCTTTTTTACAGGGTCAAAGAAGAATATCTGGATGTTGTATTTGAAACAATTGAACGGGATTATGGTTCTTTGGACCGGTTCATGAAAAAAGCACTGTATATGAATCCAAAAAACATTGAACTTCTGCGAAAAAAATATCTTGTATAAAAAAGTATACGATGTCAAAAAAAGCCATGTATACAAAATTTTTCGTTGACAAACGGTTTAATGTTGCTATAATAAAGAACATGTAAACGATTTTACGATGGAATTGTTTAAAAGATTAAAGTGTTGAAAGCAGGTGCGTTATGCAGAAAAGAATTTTGTCCCTGTTAGTAGATAACACTGCAGGTGTACTCAGCCGTATTTCCGGTCTGTTCAGCCGCAGAGGTTATAATATTGACAGTCTGACAGTCGGCGTGACTGCGGACGAACGTTATTCCAGAATGACGGTTGTATGCAGTGGAGATACGATGATCCTGGAGCAGATCACCAAACAGCTTGCAAAACTGGTTGATGTAAGAGACATCAAGGTTCTTGAACCGGACAACAGTGTAAGCAGAGAACTGGTTCTTGTCAAAGTTGCAGCAAGACCGGATCAGCGAGAGGGAATCATTTCTATCGCAAATATTTTCCGTGCCAATGTGATTGATGTTGGCAGATCTTCACTGGTCATTGAGATGACCGGCAGTAAGAGTAAGCTTGGTGCTTTTATTGATCTGCTTGGTGAATATGAGATACTTGAGCTTGCAAGAACTGGTATTACCGGACTTTCCCGAGGTGCCAGCGATGTGAAATTCCTGTAGGATACAGGCAGTTTACATACTATTCATTTGTTTGCTAAGGGGTATGACCCTTTAACGATAAATAAAATATTATTTTATAAATAGCTTAGGAGGAAACAAAGATGGCAAACAGGATTTTTTACCAGGAAGACTGCAATTTAGGATTATTGGATGGTAAAACAATTGCAATTATCGGCTATGGCAGTCAGGGACATGCACATGCACTTAACTTAAAAGAATCAGGCTGCAATGTCATTGTTGGTCTGTATGAAGGCAGCAAGTCCTGGAAGAAAGCTGAAGAGCAGGGCTTTAAAGTATATACAGCAGCAGAAGCAGCAAAACAGGCTGATATCATCATGATTCTGATCAACGATGAAAAACAGGCCAAACTTTACAAAGATGACATCGAGCCAAACCTTGAAGAAGGCAACATGCTGATGTTTGCTCATGGTTTCAACATTCATTTCGGATGCATCGTTCCGCCAAAGAACGTAGATGTTACTATGATCGCACCAAAAGCACCAGGACATACAGTAAGAAGCGAATATCAGGCTGGAAAAGGAACTCCTTGTCTGGTAGCTGTTGAGCAGGATTACACAGGTAAAGCACTTGATAAAGCACTTGCTTATGGTCTTGCAATCGGCGGTGCAAGAGCTGGTCTTCTTGAAACAACATTCCGTACAGAAACAGAAACAGACCTCTTTGGTGAGCAGGCAGTTCTCTGTGGTGGTGTTGTTGCACTTATGCAGGCTGGTTTCGAAACACTTTGCGAAGCTGGTTATGACCCGAGAAATGCATACTTCGAATGTATCCACGAGATGAAACTGATCGTAGACCTGATCTATCAGTCAGGATTCGCAGGAATGAGATATTCCATCTCCAACACTGCTGAATATGGCGATTACATCACAGGACCGAAGATCGTCACAGCAGAAACAAAGAAAGCTATGAAACAGATCCTTACAGACATCCAGGATGGTACTTTTGCAAAAGAATTCCTGCTTGATATGTCTGATGCTGGAAAACAGGTTCACTTCAAAGCTATGAGAAAGCTTGCTGCTGAACATCCATCAGAAAAAGTTGGTGAAGAAATCCGTAAACTGTACAGCTGGAACGGCGAAGACAAACTCATCAACAACTAAAAAATGAATACCCAAACCTGAACTGTTGAGTTTGAGGTTTCTGTATAAGCAGAGTTATAAACGGCATGCCCGAGTTTTCGGACATGTCGTTTTTTCGTGTAAACACCTGTCAGAAGGTGACGAACGAAATTCATTGACATTTGTTAAGGTAACGCATAAGATAAAGGCATCTTAAGACATTTTATCTATCTATTCATGCAGATCTGCAAAAAATCCAATTTATTTACAAACCGATACAAAATGAAAGGAGTTATATGAGTACGGCAGAAAAGGCCGGAAGATTTTTTCTGACCCTGGCAGGGATCGTATGTGTTTCTTTTTTACTTTTGCCATATATTGGGATTCATGTGGACACGGTCATGTCCGGATCCATGGAGCCTGCATTAAAAACAGGAGGGATTGTTTTTACAGATACAAAGAAACGAATCCCGGAAGCAGGCGATATTATTACATATGTGGCAGGGGCAAACAGAGTATCTCATCGAGTGATCCGAAAAGAAGCGCAGGGTTATGTGACAAAAGGAGACGCAAATAACAGGGAAGATGCAGCAACTGTACAAGAGGAACAGATTGTTGGAACAGTAATCTTTTTTATTCCTTATCTTGGATATACAGCTGCATTTATCAGGCAGAAGACGGTCGCGGCAATGCTTTCTGTTATGGTTCTGCAGGAAATGCTCTTCCTGGTCATGCAATGGAAAGGAGAACGCTGGCGGAAAAAGCGTAAAGGGATTTATGAAAAATAATATAAAAAAGATACTGGTTGCGGCTGGAATACTGGGATTGGCTTCTGTAGGAAGTGTATCTGCATATCTGACGGATTTTGATAAGGTTTCCAATCAGTTTACAGTGGGAAAAGTTGACGTGGAACTGAAAGAAGAAAACTGGAATCCAGAAGATCAGAAGAAAATTGAACCCGGCAAGTTGATCCATAAAGATCCGAAGATCAGTAATACAGGAATGAATGATGCATTTGTTTACCTGGAAGTTTCCATACCGATCGCAGAAGTAACAGCAGCGGCAGATAATGGAAACAGGCTTGAAAAAAAAGAGCAGGAGCTTTTTTTATTTGAAACGCAAAATAACTGGACGAAGCTCAGCTCACAAAGAGTCGAAAATGCGCAGGTATATGTATATGCGTATGATAAGGTGCTGAAGCCTCAGGAAACAACAGAACCTTTATTTGAATCCATAAAATTTCTGAATGTGATAGAGGGACAACTGGATGGTCAGCAGCTGGAGGTGCCGGTCCGGGCATATGCGATCCAGACATCTTATACAGGTGGAGAGGCAGACACTATTCCGGAGCAGGCGAGAAATGCTTACCAGAAATATGTGGAACAGAACCGAAAGCAGCCGGGAGCGGTTACAAAAGAATAATCTGAAAGCGGGGGAATGCATATGACAGGCAAAAAAAGAATGTTTGTCGGACTGGGTATCCTGTTGGGAATGCTGACAGGAACTCAGGGAACTGCAGCCTACCAGTCAGCGTTTGACGGAACTGTAAACACAGTGATACCCGGGAATGTCAGATCGGAGATAGGGGAAGAGTTTCCCCCTCCTCCGACAATAACACCTGATAAAGATACAGAGATAGACAAGAAAATATGGGTGTCAAACAGTCCTTCAGGGCAGGTGGGAAATAATGCAGACTGTTATATAAGAGTTTCCGTAGGATACTCAAACAGTGAGATCGGAAAAGCAGTTTCCATGAAGAATCAGGACAGCACCAACTGGATATATCATGACGATGGATTTTTTTATTATAAAAACACGGTTCGCGAAGGAGAAGCAACGCTGCCGTTGTGTACAGGATTTATGATTGATCATACAAAAGTCGAAAAAAGTTACTGGAAATATCTGGAGGATTTTCAGATACAGATTTATGAAGAGTCTGTAGAAGCCGGAGCATTTAAAGATTACCAGGAAGCCTGGCAGTATTATACGTATGACAGGTAAGGAGGCTGTGGATGGAGAAGAAAGTAAAAATCATAGCCGGCCTGTTTCTTGCAGTTATCCTGTCAGCGGCAGGAGCCTATGCGGCTTTTTCTGACAGCCTGAATATAGTCAATCATATTTCGGTGGGTGATATCAGTATTTCTGTTTCAGAATATGCAAGGAAGGGAAATGGTGAGATAAAATACAAAGCTCCTGATGAGGTTCTGCCGGGACAGACAATATCGAAGATCCCAAGGATCAAAAATATGGCGCTTCCGTGCTGGATCAGGGCAAAAATTGTGTTTGGTGGAGAAAATGCAGAATGCAAAGGTCTCAGCGAAGAAAATGTTCACGATATTTCGACAGACTGGGTCAGACGTGGAGAATATTATTATTACACGAAGATCCTGCGTAAACAGGAAACAACAGATCTGTTTCAGAAAATATCCATTCCGGAAACATGGACAGAAGAACATGCGCTGCAGAAATTAACAGTGGATATACAGGTGGATGCAATCCAGGCGGCGAATTTCAGACCGGATTTTGATGCAATGTCACCGTGGGGAAATCAGATGATCCAGCAATGCATTCATGAGCAGGATGGAACGCTTACCTGTAAAAAAGGAGCAGCAAAACTTTCCGTAGAATTCAGTGGAAAAGCACATAAACTGATCGCTGTGCCGGATGACTTTTTTGCGAATCTGGAAACTGCAATGCCGGGGGATATACTTACAGATTCAGTTGAAATATCGAACACAACAAAACAGGAGGTGGAGATTTATTTCCGGACAAGCACAGAAGGCAGAACAGAAGCGCAGATACAAATGCTGAAAGAAATCCCTTTCCAGATCAGGCAGAACAGGAAGGTTTTGTATAAAGGAACTCTGGATTCTGAGAAGCTTACCAGAGTGCAGTCGCTTGGAAGTTTTGCGGCAGGACAAAAGGACAGACTGGAATTTCAGCTGAAGATTCCTGAAGACTGGGATAATGCCTATGCGCTCAGAAAGACGGATGTCACCTGGATATTTGCAGTGAACGAGGAAAAACCATCAGGCCAGGAGCCTGGTGAAGAAACAGGATCAGACAGAAAAAAAGAATCTCCTGCGAAGAAAAAAGACTTTGAGAGTAAACGAAGGAAAGCAATAAAAACAGGAGATGTGTCTGAAATTCTGCCGGCAGTTATCCTGCTTTTGGGAGCCGCTTCCGCAGTCCTGCTCATCCGAAGATTTAAGGGGGGAAAAGAAACATGAGAAAAAAACTTACAGGAATCCTAGTGAGTTCTGTGCTGACGATGTCTGTGTTGTTTGCAGGGGTACAGGCATCAGCTGAGAATGGGTCGTCCAGAGAAACGGAAGTGTCTGTGCTGGAAGAGAATGATGACAGAATTGAAAATACTGAAAATGAGACGGATACGGAAACTGAGGATGAAAATGAAGAAGTGGATCTGACAGAAAATGAAGTGGAAACAGAAGAGTCGGATAAAGAACAAACGGATAAAGAACAAGCAGATAAAACCGAGGAAGACTTTTTTGAAGAACCGGAAGAAGAAACAGATGTTGTCCAGGAAGATGAAGAACAGGAGGTTGTTCTGGAGCCGGGAGAAGACGAAGAAGTATTCTCGGATGATGCAGGAGATGAGAAGGTCAGTCGTGCCGGCAGTAATATAGTGGTTCAGAGAGTGGATGCAACGTACAGAATGAGAGAAGAATATGCGTTTACCTATGCTTTTCGGAAGGGAGTGACAGAGCTTTCCTATATCAGCCGACAAAATAAGGATCTGAATGGAAAGCTGCATAACTGGTTTGGTGATGAAAAAGGTTATACAGAAGCGTACTGTGAGACGTTTTATGGCTGCAAGATAGATGATGATACATATACGGATCCGATTACTGCGATTTACAGTAATGTGGGAGAGTATCAGGGAAAGATCGTGGATCTGCGAGTGACTGTACCGAGCTGGGGACCTGTAAATAAAAATCATATCGGAAAAGATGGTAAAAAAATAATCCCCTGCGTGACATTTTATAAAAACAGAATTGCTTTTAATACGATTGCTGTCGGGGTAGTGAAATTTAAGTTTGAATTTCTGGAACACGGCACTGAGAAGAAGATTTTTCCAAAAGGACACACGACAGCAGCAGATCTTGACGGTGGACAGGGAATTCGGATTTATGATTCCTGGGGTGTGGATCGTATTTATCTCAGAAAGGGCTACAGTTACCTGAAGGTAAAAAGTGGAAGCAATTATCAGGAGATAAAAAGTGAGGAAAAGAGTGAAAGTCTGAATAATAATGATGTGAGAGGCTGGTGCCATCTGGATTTCAATGGATCCTTTACATTAAACTGGCTGTCGCAGGAAACATGGAAAACCGGGACCGGCCTGCAGAATGCTTTTTATGTTTCAACGGGACAGACGGTTGGTACCTATGAGCCGAATCCGGCACCTGAAAAAAGAGTCGGAGATGAAGGCAGTTCCTATGCCTCAATGTCCAGACATGAGTTCACCAGAACAGATCCGCCATATGAAATTACAGAAGGGAAAAAATTTGACTATGTGATCAGCCAGCGGGTATTACCGGGAACGTATTCCTCATTTGAAGTAAGTGATACGCTGGATTCATGCCTTGACTATCTGGGCGCAAAGGTTACGACATCACTGGGAAATGATGTTACGGACAAATTTCAGATAAAAAATAATGCGGGCAAAATTGTATTCACCGCAAATTCCGGATTTTTGAAAACAGATGAGTCTTACAATAATGTGACTTATTATTTTCGAATAAAAGTGAAGGCGAAAAGCAACAGAGAGATTGAAGCACATGATCATTATCAGAAATCAAAAGAATTCTATTCCATTAAAAATACAGCATTGCGGACAATCGTATCGGATAAGATGAACGATACACAGAAAACAAATGAAGCATGGGTCAAAGGGACCACAGACCTGGCTGTCGGAGAGATTGTTGTGGCCAAAAAGATAAAGGAAGCAGATATCACATGGGCACATGGGAATCCGGTATTTCGGTTTCAGGTCAGGGGTACAGATAACAGAGGAATTCCACATTTATATGAAAACTATGTGGAATTTGAGCCGCACACGTATCAGGTGAATGGCGAGGATGCAGTGATGAGCTGCATGTTTAAAGGAATTCCGGAAGGTCGTTATACGGTAAGTGAATTGCCGACACTCCGTTATCAGTTTGAATCGGTTTCGGCTGAGACTGCGAATGTGTCGATTGCAGAAAAAACAGGAATCGTGTCGATCAGTGCCGGAAACAGCAGCGCGTCCGTGACCTTTAAAAATAAAAAGACAAGATATGACAGGTACAGTCATACGGACGTGATCAGAAACGTGATTCCGGTTTCAGGAAAATAAAACAGTTGCAAAACAAAAAGATGCTTGCTATAATATCTCTCACCGGGGTATGGCGTAGCTTGGTAGCGCGCACGGCTGGGGGCCGTGAGGTCGCAGGTTCAAATCCTGTTGCCCCGATTGAGAGCAGTAAAAACAGAACTCATGATTGAAGAAAGGAGAATCTTCTACACTTGCCAAAAGTAGAAGAATAGAGAATGGAATATATAACAAGCATGAATATCTAGGCTCATAGATTATCAGAACGAAAACTGATAGTTTATGAGCCTTTTTTTACTTTTATTTTTTAAATGACCTTGTATTTTGCCCTGCAAGACGTTCTATGCTAAAAACCAGAGAAGTTTACATGAACGATCTCAGAAACGATTCTAGAGCATATACAGACGAATAGAACTAGTACTATGAAGAGTTGGAGAGATGAGTGTAAAATAATGCAATACAATAAAAAAGGCACATTCCAGAATAGCGGATGTGCCTTCAGTGTGATTTTATAGCCTAACCTTTTTACTTACTGTTTGTTTGATGTTAGTTATGACGAAGCCATTCTTATTGTTGGCCTTCTTGAGATATATTTTGTATGTTCCCATATGGCCATAATTCTTTTTCTCCCAATTATTATAATAATAAATACTGTAAGTTACTTCGAATTTATTTGAACTGGTTCGGATGATCTTTTTGACGAATCCTTTTGGTGCAATCTCACCCCAGTCACCATAAGTATATACAATTCTGCCCCTGTCGTTGCAGAATAAGTAAGAAGGATTTCTTGGAAGTCCAAATCCGGTGTACTTTTTGAACTTAACAGTTGAAGTGTTGAAATAAAGCTTCAGCTGTGGACGGAGTTTCTTCTTGACGGTGGATAATCTGTTATCAGAAGAATAATTACGCATATAGGTCATAGTTGTTCTTGCATAATTGTCAAACTTAAAGTACTGATTCTTGCCGCAGCAATAGCCAAAATAGCTGTCAAATCCTCGTAGCATTCTGGTTACAGATTTCTTGTACGTTTTTGTGACATTCTTCTTAGTTGCCGCTGATGCTGAAATCGGAAGTGAGAATATCATAATTGCAGCAAGAAGAATGACCAGAGATTTTTTGAGATTCTTTTTCATGTTGGTTCCTCCTTCGGATCTTGATAATATAAGAATACTGCAAATGACTGGTGGGTACAAGATGTATTTCTACAAATAAGATATCTCGACTACCGTTTTGGTACCCGAGGTTGTCTGCCACATCTTTACCTACAAACCAAGGCTCACCATCAATAGT
>NZ_CAKROJ010000034.1 GCF_934372025.1 uncultured Blautia sp. | reverse complement strand
GTCAGACCAGTTGCCCCTCCCGGATACAATCCTCCTGTCCTGACAAATGATTTGATGTTGATTGCCATCAATAATGAAGCCAGAAAGATTACCAGAATCCTCTTTCCATCTTCTTTCACGCTAAACTTCATAATCCGTTTCCTCCGCTGTATTTTATATATTAGACGCAAGGTTTTCCCCTCTTTATATAGCAATCATAACAGAACAAAGCGGACAAGTCTACTTCAAACTCCATATATAAAGTAAAATAAAAAATCCCTCCTGTGAACCAAAACTCTACAGAAGGGATTTTTCTTATTTTATCAGGTGTGAATCTATGAGGAAGATTATTTAGCTTCTTCAGTTGTTTCTTCCTCAGGTGTTACGGTTTCCGGTACAGCTCCATTGTGGACAGCAACAACTGTCACTACAACAGCTTCCGGATCATCTTTAATATCGATGTCTTTATCTTTTGCAATGCTCAGATCTTTGACACGAATAGTATCACCGACCTTCAGTCCGGATGCATCTACTTCTACTTTGTCGACCAGTGCTGACGGATAAGCTCTGTAGTTTACTTCCTCCATGTTTTCCTGAAGGACACCACCCATTACTTTGTCATGATTTATAATCACGATCTCTGCAACTGAATGTACTTTCTCATTGCTTACCAGTGCCTGGAAATCAATCTCATCAACTCTGCCTGCCAGTGGGTTGAAGTCAACCTCTTTGATCAGTGCATCGTATGTCTGACCATCTACATCCAGCATAACCTGGCTTCCTTTGTGGTCAGTCTTTAACAGTTTGTCAACCTCTGTCTTAAGCATTTTTACTGGAATGGATCCTTCGATCTCACGACCGAATACATTACCTGTAACGTATCCTTCTCTTCTCAGTCTTTTTGCTTTGACATCCATGCTTCTTTTTTCAGCTTTTAAAGTATTCATTTGTCTTTTCCTCCAAAAATCTGATGCTTAGCAGCCTTCAACTTTGTTTTGTGAAAGGAGGTTTTGTTAAGTACTGTTTTCTTTTTACGGTTAGAAGTATAGCACTATGTTGTGAAACAGATTAACCAAATATTAAATTATTTCGCTTGGAATTTTGTTGAATTTTCAAAATTGTATGCGCAATAACGTCGGGAGCAAGATTTTTATTTGCTTTCTTTTGCTTTCTTCTCTGCCAGTATCTCTTCTGCCATCTCAACCTCAGTCTTCTCATCCTTCGGAAGGATCACGTTCAGGATGATGGCAAACAGCGCTGCCGGAACGATACCTGAACCTCCAAAGATCAGATTAATGCTTTCCGGAAGCTGTGCGAGAACTGCGGAGTTGGATCCAAGTCCGTATCCCACACCAAGTGCAACAGAAACAATTGTTACATTTCTTGGAGATAATGGCCATTTTGTGATAAGCTGGATACCACTGATCACGATAGAGGAGAACATCATGACTGCAGCCCCACCCAGAACGCTCTGTGGCATGATGGAGATCAGTGCTGCAAGTTTCGGGAACAGACCGCACGCGATCAGGAATATTCCGCCAATACCGATAGAATAGCGGTTTACAACTTTATTCATGGCAACCAGACCTACGTTCTGGCTGAAGGATGTATTTGGAAGGACACCAAATACTGCTGCAAGTGAAGAACCAAGTCCGTCACACATAACGCCACCGGAAAGTTCTTTATCAGTAGCTTCTCTTCCAAGTCCACCCTCTGTGATACCGGAAATATCACCGACAGTCTCTACTGCTGTTACCACAAACATAATGCAGATCGGTACGATCGCCTTCGGATCAAATACCCATTTGACAGGCATGATCTTCGGAATTGCGAACCAGGATGCATCTGCAACCTTACTCCAGTTGATCACCCATGATTTTGTTGCTTCAATTGTCGCACCTGTCTCATCTACATATGTAAAAGTTGTAGGAAGAAACATTGCCATGACTGTTACCAGAATATATCCGACAATGATACCGAGCAGAATAGATGAAAAGCTGGTGAATCCCTTTGTTCCATGCTTCAGTGCAATGATAACGATCAAAACTACTGTACCGACAAACAGGTTTTCCAGTGAACCATAATCCGGTGCTGTGCTTCCACCGCCAAAAGATCCAATACCAACAGAAATCAGTGAAAGGCCGATAGATAATACAACTGTACCGGTTACAACTGCCGGGAAAAACTTACGCAGAGGCTTCAGAAATCCTCCAAGTACGGTTTCAAACAGACCTCCAATGAAGGATGCTGCCATGATTGCTCCATAACCGGCTACTCCACTTCCCATCGTGACTGCAACGCTTCTGCAGACTCCAATAAATCCTGAACTGGTTCCCATAACAATCGGCAGTCTGCCGCCAACCGGTCCAATCGTATAGATCTGAACCAACGTTACGATTCCTGCGATCAGCATGGCATTCTGAAGGAGTGCCACCTGAAGATCACTTCCTGATTCAATTCCGCAGACACCTGTAATGATCAGAAGTGGTGTCAGGTTTCCGACAAACATTGCCAGAACATGCTGCAGACCGAGCGGAATTGCCAGCTTTAATGGCGGTTTGCCATCAAGGTCATATGGAGTTGCTGTGTTTTTTTCTTTTGTTTCCATATTCTTTCCTCTCTTTCGATTCTTTTACCGGGCAGTCATAATTGGAACATTACGAAGTAATTCCTATCGAAAAAAAAGAAACAGCAATTCCTTCTCCTTCGAAGTCCTCTGCTGTTTCCCTATCACGTGCGATCATGCCGTTCAACGCACTTACCGCTGCCTCGATTTACTTATTATATCAAATCTGCAAAGTCTGTCAAACTAAAACTTTTTGTGTTGCCATTACTCTTTTTAATAGTATTCATGATCGATCTGAATGACTGCAAAATATTTACTTCCCGGTAACTCATGAATCTTCTCTTTCAGAAAGTTAATGATCTCATTATCTGTATAGGATGTCTTCCTCGGCACCTCCACATCAAAAATCAGATTCGTTCTGGTTGAGCCTTTGACCATTCGGAAATCATGCATACTGAAAGAATCATCCAGGAAATGCACCATCTCCTCGACTTTTGCTTTCATTGCAAGAACCTCTTCGTCATCCGTTACGATAGGATCCATATGGATTGTCGCTGAACAATGCAGTTTCTCCTGTAATTCATGTTCGATATGATCGATCTGCTCATGAATATCCTGAATGTCACCATTTACATCAACTTCTGCATGAAGAGAGATCATCACCCGTCCCGGACCGTAATCATGCACGATCAGATCATGCACTCCATGTACCAGAGAATGTCCCAGCACAATGTTTTTAATCTCATCAATAAATTCCTGTTTCGGTGGCTGTCCCAGAAGAAGATCAATTGTTTCTTTCAGAGTAGAAGCACCAGTGTAGAGAATGAAAAGTCCGACCAGTATACCAAACCATCCGTCAAGAAGTATTCCTGTATATTTGCTGATCACAGTTGCAAGCAGAACCAGAGTCGTTGCCGCAGTGTCACTGAGACTGTCCATTGCAGTTGCTTTCATCGCCGCACTCTCTATCTTTCTGCTCAGGAAATGATTATAAAAAAACATATAGACTTTAACCAGAATGGAAGCGATCAGTATCCCAAATACCATTGCACTGCTCTCAATCGGCTCCGGATTTCTCAGCTTTCCGACGGATGACCATATCAATTCAAATCCCATGACCAGAATCGCCACAGATACGAGCAGACCGGAAATATACTCCATCCGTCCGTGTCCGAAAGGATGCTCTGGATCAGGTTTCTGTCCGGAAAGTTTAAATCCAATCAGAGTAATGATCGATGACCCGGCATCTGAAAGGTTGTTAAATGCATCTGCGGTGATTGCAATCGAGCCACTGATCGTGCCGGCCAGCCACTTACCAAGAAACAGCAGGATATTCAGCGCGATTCCTACTGCTCCGCTCAAGACTCCATATGCCTGTCTGACTTCCGGTGACTTATAATTTCTGCTGTCTTTAATAAAAAATGATGCCAGAAAATGAATCATCTCCTTACCCCTCTCCTATCATCGCATAGCAATCAGAATTACTATGTAACTGTTCCATATTTCTGTTGAATGGTTAACATTAATATCAAAAAGAGACTCCTGTATGATCAAAAATACCATACCTGAGTCTCATTGATTTAATCATATACATGCGCGATTAGTCAAGAAAAACCTTATCCGACCAGATTTTTGATATCATTCTCCACAGTATCGATTCCTCTGATTCCGAAATTCTCAACCAGAATCTTCACAACATTCGGAGAAAGGAATGCCGGCAGAGTCGGTCCAAGATGAATGTTCTTCACACCAAGTGAAAGAAGTGCCAGAAGCACAATCACTGCTTTCTGCTCATACCAGGCAATGTTATACACGATCGGGAGCTCATTGATATCATTCAGTTCAAAGATTTCTTTTAATTTCAGTGCAATCACTGCAAGAGAATAAGAATCGTTACACTGTCCGGCATCCAGTACCCGCGGAATACCGGCGATATCTCCCAGATTCAGCTTGTTGTACCTATATTTTGCACATCCGGCTGTCAGAATCACGGTATCCTCCGGCAGTGCTTTTGCGAAGTCTGTATAATAATTTCTGGATTTTGCCCGTCCGTCGCATCCTGCCATAACTACAAATTTACGAATAGCTCCAGACTTTACTGCATTTACAATTTTATCGGCAAGGGCCAGCACCTGTGCATGTGCAAAGCCTCCTGTGATCTCGCCATGCTCGATTTCTTCCGGTGCCTGACATTTTTTTGCATGCTCAATGATCGCAGAGAAATCTTTTTCTTTCCCCGGTTCACCCGGAATATGTGTACAGCCCGGATAAGCCACAACACCTGTTGTATATATACGTTCTTTATAACTGTCCTTTGGTGGAACAATACAGTTCGTTGTCATCAGGACTGGTCCGTGGAAGCTTTCAAACTCTTCTTTCTGTTTCCACCATGCGTTTCCATAATTGCCGATAAAATTCGGATATTTTTTGAATGTCGGATAATAATGGGCCGGAAGCATTTCCGAATGCGTATAGACATCCACTCCTGTCCCTCTGGTCTGCTCCAGAAGCATCTCCAGATCACGGAGGTCATGTCCTGAAACAAGAATTCCAGGATTCTTTCCGACACCAATGTTTACTCTGGTGATCTCCGGATTTCCATAGCTTTCTGTATTTGCTTTATCCAGAAGTTCCATTACCTTCACGCCATAGCTGCCGGTTTCCAGCGTCAGCGCTGTCAGTTCATCTGCACTCAGCGTATCATCCAGAGTTGCCGCAAGTGCTTTCTGCAGAAATGCATCAATTTCTTCATCTTTATATCCAAGTGCAACCGCGTGCTTTTCGTATGCTGAAAGACCTTTAAGTCCGTACGTGATCAATTCACGTAAACTTCGGATATCTTTATTTTCTGTAGAAAGAACTCCGACTGCTGCTGCCTTTTTCTCAAATTCTGCTTCTGCTCCGTTCCACAGTGCTGCATCCGGAAGTTTTTCTCTGTCCGCTATCCCGGAAAGAAGTTTTTCTTTGATCTCAAGTGTTTCCACAATTCGTTGAACGATCGATTTCCTGTCAAAGTTCGCATTGGTGATCGTTGTAAACAGATTCACTACAATCTGGTAATTTACATCTGCCTGAATTTCTTTTCCCTCTGTGCGCAGCTTTGTTGTCACTGCACTGAGTCCTTTTGTCACATAAACCAGCAGATCCTGCATTGCCGCTACATCCGGCTTCTTTCCGCATACACCTGATACGGTACACCCACTGCATCCTGCCGTTTCCTGACACTGAAAGCAAAACATTTTATTTTCCATGATATTTTCTCCTTACAGGTTTATTGTTATAGTATTCCCTATAAGGATGTGATTATAATCACTAAAAATCAAAAATACGCTTTAATCAAAAAACTCAATTCCCATTAACGTAAGTCCCTGTGCCGGAGCGGTCGGTCCTGAAACAGAACGATCACAGGCATCCAGAATCTTCTTCACATGTTCCGGCGGATACTGCCCGTTTCCTACCTGGATCAGTGTGCCAGCAATGATACGAACCATGTTATAAAGGAATCCTTCACCTCTAACGCGGATTGTCACGATATCACCATCACGCCAGATATCGATTCCTGTCAGTGTACGGACGGTAGATTTTACCTGTGCACCGGTTCCGCAAAAGCTTGCAAAATCATGACGTCCGATCAGATATGAGGTTGCTTCTCTCATCTTATCCACATCCAGTTTATAATGATAAAAATAAGAATACAGACGCTCTGTCGGAACTGGAAACTTTCGATTCAGTATGCGATATTCATATGTTTTTTCACTGTCACAATATCTTGGATGAAAATCCGGTTCTACCTCTTCTGACAGCTGAATACGGATATCCTCCGGCAGCCTCTGATTCAGTGCATAAGAAATTTTTTCACCCGGAATCCTCGTATTAGTATCAAAAACAGCTACATTTCCAAGTGCATGTACACCGGCATCCGTACGACTTGCACCCATAATTTCTATTTTTTCACCTAACAGTTCTGTCAGTGCATCATTAAGTACTCCCTGAATAGTGATTCCATTCGGCTGGATCTGCCATCCGCTGTAATTAGTTCCATCATAGGCAACAACAAGTCCAACTCTTTTCATCTTTTCATCTTTTCCTCCATTCTTCCAAACAGTCTATGGTAAAAATGGCTCTTGCCTGTCACAGCAAGAACCATTGATAGCTCATCTTTTCTTACAATCCTGTCACACGAAATGCGATTGCAACCGCAAGATATGCGAACAGTATCAGATACGCAATATGATCTCTCTTTTTATATTTCAGTGGCTTCATCTGTGTACGGTTATCTCCGCCATGATAACAACGAGCTTCCATTGCCATCGCCAGATCATTTGCTCGACGAAATGCTGAAATAAACAACGGTACAAGAAGCGGTACCATGTTTTTTACTTTCTGAATCAGATTTCCATTTTCAAAATCTGCTCCACGTGCAATCTGTGCTTTCATGATCTTATCTGTTTCTTCCAGAAGAATTGGAATGAAACGAAGTGCAATCGACATCATCATTGCAATCTCATGTACCGGAACATGAATCTTATTCAACGGACGAAGACTTTTTTCCAGTCCGTCTGTCAGCTGATTCGGTGTCGTTGTCAGTGTCATAAGTGAAGACCCGATCACCAGATAGATCAGTCGTATTCCCATACGAACCGCCATGGACAGACCTTCTCTGGTAATCCTGAAGATTCCAAAGCTTACCAGCGTCTCTCCCGGTGTCAGAAATATATTGAACACCATTGTGATCAACAGAATCATAAAGATTGCCTTCAGACCCTTAAAAATAAATTTCACCGGTACAGTAGAAATCAGGATCATCCCTGCCAGAAACAGTGTTGCCACTGCATAACCGGCTATTGAACGAAATAAAAAAACAGAAATGATAAAGACCAGTGTACCGAAAAGCTTTGTTCTCGGATCCAGTCGGTGAATCATGGATTTCGCCGGATAATACTGCCCGATCGTGATATCTCTAATCATTCTGAGCTCCTCCTTTCAATAAGGGAGAGTTCATTTTGCAAAGTGCCTGCAGAATATCCTGCTTTGCTTCCTCTACCGTAGTATCAGAAGGATCTACCAGAAGTCCTTTTTCTTTCAGCGCATGCATGATATATGTGATCTGAGGCGCTGCAAGTCCCATTGCTTCCAGTTCTTTGTAATGAGTAAAAACTTTTTTCGGTGTATCGTCAAATGCAATCTTTCCATGATTGACAACTATCAGACGTTCCACATATTTGGCAACATCTTCCATACTGTGAGATACCAGAATAATTGTAATTCCCCGCACTTTGTGAAGTTCTGCAATCTGATCAAGTATCTCATCTCTCCCCTTTGGATCCAGACCTGCAGTCGGCTCATCCAGAATCAGAATCTTCGGATTCATTGCCAGTACTCCTGCAATTGCGACTCGTTTCTTCTGGCCTCCGGAAAGATCGAATGGAGATTTTTTAAAATTCTTCTCTTTAAATCCAACCTGAAGCAGAGCCTTCTTTGCTTCTTCTTCAGCTTCTTCTCTGCTCTTGCCCTGGTTCATCGGTCCATAGCATACATCAGAAAGCACATCACTTTCAAAAAGTTGATGCTCCGGATACTGAAATACCAGTCCTACCTGACTTCTAAGTTCACGTCTGTTATATTTCTCAGCCCATACATCCTCGCCGTTATAAATTACAGTGCCTGAAGTCGGCTGGATCAATGCATTCAGATGCTGTATCAGTGTTGACTTCCCACTGCCTGTATGTCCGATCACGCCGATAAACTGTCCATCAGGAATAGTGAGGTTAATATCCTTCAGTGCATGGATCTCATATGCGGTTCCAGGGCTGTATGTGTATGTTACATTTTTTAATTCTATTGACATAAGGCATTTACCAACTCTTCCGTAGTAAGGATTCCATCCGGAATATCTACTCCGGATTCTTTCAGTTCATGTGCCAGCAAAGTTACCTGCGGCACATCCAACCGATAATATTTCAGCTTTTCAACCTGGGAAAAGATTTCTCTCGGAGTTCCCTCCATAACTACATGTCCGTCATCCATGACAACCACTCTGTCTGCATCGATGACTTCTTCCATATAGTGTGTGATCAGAACCACCGTAACCTTTTCCTGTCGGTTCAACTGATGCACGGCTTCCAGAACCTCTTTTCGTCCATTTGGATCCAGCATGGCAGTAGGTTCATCCAACACAATGCACTGTGGACGCATTGCCATGACTCCTGCAATTGCCACACGCTGTTTCTGTCCACCAGAAAGTTTATTCGGTGAATGATGACGATATGCTGTCATTCCTGTCTTAGACAGACTTTCATCCACTCTTTTCCAGATATCTCCTGTTGATATCCCCATATTTTCCGGTCCAAATCCGACATCTTCCTCAACTACAGTTCCAATGATCTGATTATCCGGATTCTGAAATACCATGCCTGCCTTCTGGCGCACTTTCCAGAGTTCCGGTTCCTTAGTTGTATCAATTCCATCAATCCAGATTGTTCCTTCGGTCGGAAGCAAAAGGGCATTGATGTGCTTTGCAAACGTAGATTTACCAGAACCATTATGCCCAAGCACCGCTACAAATTCGCCTGCCTGAATATCCAGATCTACTCCATCAACAGCTCTCTGCGTAGCTTCTACATTTCCATCCTCGTCATATCTTAAATAGTCAAATGCAAGTTTTGCTGCTTTGATGATTCCCATCTCTTATAATCCTTTCAGGCTTCTTCGGAAGGCTCTCCGCCAGTCAGAGATTCTATCAGTTCCCATATTTCATCTCTTCCCTGCTTTGTCTCTGCTGAATAAGGAATCACGGTTGTTCCTTTTTTCAGCTGAAGGCCTTCTCTTATGGCTTTCAGATTCTTCTGAACCTGACTGCGCTTCAGTTTATCCAGTTTCGTTGCAATGATGATCGGATCATAACCGTTGTGTAAGATCCATTCATACATCTGTCTGTCATTTGCAGAAGGATCATGACGAATATCGATCAGAAGAAAGACTGCCTTAAGGTTACGGGAAGTATGAAGATAATTTTCAATCATTTTTCCCCATTTTTCTTTCTCTGCCGGTGTCACACGGGCATATCCATATCCCGGAAGATCCACCAGATCCAGTTCATCATTGATCTTGTAAAAATTGATTGTCTGTGTTTTGCCGGGCTGGGCACTGGTACGGGCCAGAGCCTTGCGATTCATCAATCCATTAATCAGAGATGATTTACCCACATTGGATTTGCCTGCAAATGCGACCTCCGGCAGTCCGGTATCCGGAATCTTGCTGGTAATGCCGCACACAATATCTAAAACTGCACTTTTTATAACCATAAAATCCTCTTTCGGTAACTGTTTAACAGTTTCATTTTACAAGTGCTTCATGCAGCACTTCATTCATGTTATCTACAAAGGAGATTTTCAGACCGTCAAGAATTTCGCCATCCATCTCCTGAATATCCGGTTTATTTTCTTTCGGTACAAGCACCTGTTTGATCTTTGCATATTTGGCAGCAAGAAGTTTTTCTTTCAGCCCGCCAATAGGCAGTACATGTCCACGAAGTGTGATCTCACCGGTCATAGCCACATCTGCACGCACTTCTTTTCCAATGATTGCAGAAAGCATAGCCGTTGCCATAGTAATACCCGCTGAAGGCCCATCTTTCGGAACTGCACCTTCAGGAATATGTACATGAATATCATTCTCCTGGAAGAATTCCGGAGTGATACCATATTTATCTGCAACAGAACGAATATAGGAAATACCAGCCTGTGCAGATTCTTTCATGACATCTCCGAGCTGTCCGGTAAGAACAAGTTCTCCCTTGCCTGGCATTACATTGACTTCTATCTGCAATGTATCACCGCCCACCTGTGTCCATGCAAGACCGCGGGCAATACCAATCTCATCCTTCTTATTCGCCATCAGATAATTATATCTGGCTTTTCCAAGATAATTTTCGAGGTTCTTATTATTAACTACAACCTTGTCCTGATTATTTTCCATAATCTCACGGGCTGCTTTGCGGCAAATCTGGCCAATCTTACGCTCCAGATCACGCACACCGGCTTCTCTTGTGTAAAGTGTAATGATCTTACGAAGTGCAGGTGTCTGAATCTTCAGTCTGCCTTCCGGAATTCCATTTACCTCCAGCTGCTTCGGAAGCAGATGTTTTTTCGCAATATGTTCTTTTTCATTTTCTGTATATCCGGAAATTTCAATAACTTCCATACGGTCAAGAAGTGGACGCGGAATAGCATCCATATCATTTGCCGTTGCAATAAAAAGGACTTCCGAAAGATCCTGCGGGATTTCCACATAATGATCGTTAAACCGACTGTTCTGTTCCGGGTCGAGTACTTCAAGAAGTGCTGCTGAGGTATCCCCCTTATAATCACTGCTTGTCTTATCTACCTCATCAAGAAGCATAAGCGGATTGCTGACTCCGGCCTGTGAAAGAGCTACCGTGATACGTCCCGGCATTGCACCCACATAAGTCTTACGATGTCCTCTGATTTCGGCCTCATCGCGAACTCCGCCAAGACAGATTCGTACATATTTCTTATGAAGAGCATCTGCTACTGATCTGGCAATAGATGTCTTACCGGTTCCAGGAGGTCCTACCAGGCAAAGAATCGGGCTTTTGCCACCGGATGTCAGTTTACGTACCGCAAGAAACTCCATGATACGCTCCTTGACATCTTTCAGTCCGTAATGCCCTGCCTCAAGGATTTTCCATGCTTCTTCAAGATCTGTAGAATCTTCGGATTTTTTATTCCACGGAAGTCCGAGAAGTGTTTCTATATAAGTGCTCAAAACGCTGCTTTCAGCAGCAGCATTATTCATACTTCTGAAACGGTCTATTTCTTTGTTCAGTTTGTCTTTTACTTCCTGAGGAGCCTCCAGAGCTGCTGTCTTCTGGCGATATTCTTCTGCCATATCTGCAGTATTTTCTTCACCAAGCTCCTCTCTTATCAGTTTTAACTGTTCTCTGAGAATATAATCTCTCTGATTTTTGTCAATATGTGCTTTTAATTTACGCTGCAGGTCATGTCCAATCTGTAATACTTCAATTTCGTTATTCAGGATTGCAGCCAGGACTTCATATTGTGACTCCAGACTGACTGCTTCCAGAATCTTCTGTTTATTCTGATAAGTCAGCGGAACATTTACCGCAATCTGGGAAATCAACTCTTCCAGTTCTGTAAGATTCATGATCTGCGCCGTCAGATCCTTGCTGATTTTACCACTTTCCATACAATATCTCTGGAAAAGTTCCTGAATACTCCTGAACATTGCCTCTCTGAGAGATTTCGTATAATGTTCTCCATCCTGCTCAAAAATTGCCGTCTCTGCTTTGAGAAACGGCTCTTCCTGTTCCAGACTGAGAAGTTCTGCCCGTTCAATTCCTTCTACAAGCACTCTGAGCAGATCATGCGGAAGCTTTACGACCTGCTTGATATAAGCAATAGTTCCCACCTGATACAGCTCAGACAACTCCGGTTTTTCTACTTCCGGATCTTTCTGTGTAACCAGAAAAATCTTCTGATCATGAAGCATTGCCGCCTCGATAGCTTTAATCGAACGTTCTCTGCTCACATCAAAATGTACGATCATGCCTGGAAGGATTGTTGTTCCACGCAAAGCGATTGCCGGAAGAATGCTAATTGGCTGTTTCATCTGTCTTCAATCCCTTCTTTAGGCCGTTTCCGGTTTTCCTGTTTTTCTGGAACGTGAGCTTCTTCTTGTGGTATTCTGCTGCACAGCAGGCTGCTCACTGTGAACGACTTCCGGTTCTCCGGTTCCGTCTACTGCATCTTTGGTGATGATGCATTTGCATATTGTGTCATCAGAAGGAGTACGGTACATCAGATCCATCAAGGATTTTTCCATGATAGACCGGAGTCCTCTGGCACCAGTCTTACGTTCCAGAGATTTTCTGGCAACTTCCTTGAGGGCTTCCTCCTGGAATTCCAGTTCTACTCCATCAAGTTCAAATAATTTGTGATACTGTTTTGTCAGAGAGTTTTTAGGCTCTTTGAGGATACGGATCAGAGCTTCTTCATCAAGTCCATCCAGTGTTACTACGATCGGCACACGTCCGATAAATTCCGGAATCAGACCATATTTAATAAAGTCTTCCGGCATTACTTCCTTCAGAACTTCTCCTATATTGCGCTCTTCCTGTACAGAAACATCTGCACCAAATCCGATAGATTTGGTATCCTGACGGGCTTCGATCGTTTTCTCAATTCCGTCAAATGCACCGCCACAGATAAAGAGAATGTTGGTGGTATCAATCTGAATAAATTCCTGATGCGGATGCTTACGGCCACCCTGCGGCGGAACGCTGGCAACTGTTCCTTCCAGAATTTTCAGAAGCGCCTGCTGTACACCTTCACCGGATACATCACGGGTGATTGATGCATTTTCGGACTTTCTTGTAATCTTATCGATTTCATCTATATAAATAATTCCATGCTGTGCACGTTCAATATCGTAATCAGCGGCCTGAATGATCTTCAGAAGAATATTCTCAACATCTTCACCTACATAACCTGCTTCAGTAAGAGTTGTAGCATCTGCAATCGCAAATGGTACATTCAGAAGACGGGCAAGTGTCTGTGCCAGAAGAGTTTTACCGGAACCTGTCGGTCCAAGCATCAGGATATTACTTTTCTGCAGTTCCACATCAAGATTTTTGGATGCGGTAATTCTTTTGTAATGGTTATAGACAGCCACAGACAGAGCTTTTTTTGCTTCATCCTGTCCTATGACATAATCATCCAGAATCTTATGGATTTCTTCCGGTTTCAACAGATTGATATCTGAATCATAAACATCTTCTGTCCCATACGGTATCAGTTCCTCCTCCATAATCTCTGAACAAATGCCAATACATTCATCACAGATAAAAACACCATCCGGTCCGGCGATCAGCTTGCGAACCTGGTCTTCTGATTTGTGACAAAAAGAGCATCTGACTTTTCCATCTTTCATTTTTTCTGCCATAAATAATTCTCGTTTCCTTTCAGTTTGATATGGCACAAAAGGAACCCCCTGAAAAGAGGTTCCTTCTGTCTGCTTTATTTATGCTCGACAACACCATCGATCAGTCCGTATGCCTTTGCTTCTTCAGCAGTCATATAATTATCGCGGTCTGTGTCTTTTTCCACTACTTCGTAAGGCTGGCCCGTATTCTCTGCCAGAATTTCATTCAATGTGCGTTTGGTCTGGGCAATATGATCTGCTACGATCTGAATTTCTGTTGCCTGACCCTGGGCCCCACCTGACGGCTGATGAATCATGATTGTTGAGTGCGGCAGGGCAAATCTCTTTCCCTTAGTTCCGCCTGCCAGAAGAAAAGCACCCATGCTGGCTGCCATTCCAAGACAGATTGTAGAAACATCGCACTTGATATATTTCATGGTATCGTAAATAGCCATACCTGCAGTTACAGAACCACCTGGGCTGTTGATATACAACTGAATATCCTTGCCAGGATCCTCTGCTTCCAGAAACAGAAGCTGTGCCACGATAACGCTGGCGCTGACGTCATTTACTTCTTCTCCAAGAAAGATGATACGGTCTTTCAGAAGACGGGAGTAAATATCATAGCTTCTTTCTCCTCTGCTGGTCTGTTCAATGACATATGGTACTAAACTCATATATAAATGCCTCCATTCGTCGATTCCATTCATTCAGGAATTACGTGCTTAGGCTTCCTTTGCTTCGTCAGCTACGAGAGTTACGGCTTTCTGAACAGCCATATCTTTCTTCATCTGCTCTAATTCGCGGTCACCAAGCAGTTCTTTGATTTTTTCAACTTCCATCTTGTATGCATCAGCCATTTTCTGGAAT
Organism: uncultured Blautia sp.; assembly: GCF_934372025.1. GTDB lineage: Bacteria > Bacillota > Clostridia > Lachnospirales > Lachnospiraceae > Blautia_A. Next base: position 11,525 of record NZ_CAKROJ010000034.1, on the reverse strand, counting down.
TCTTCATTAACTTCTTCGTCTGTTGGCTGAATATTTTCAACTTCTGCAATTTTTTCAAGAACCAGTCTTGTCTGGATTCTCTTCAGAGCCTGCGGTTTCATTTCTTCCTGCATTTTCTCAAGAGTCATTCCTGTAAACTGGAAGTACTGTTCCATTGTAAGTCCCTGAGACTGCATTCTTCTGGAGAAATCATCCAGCATCTGACGAACCTGAGTATTCAGCATAGCGTCCGGGATTTCCATCTCAGCGTTTTCAATTGCTTTATCTACTGCAGCATTTTCTTTTGCAGCGCGAGCTTCTTTTTCTTTCTTTTCTGTCAGGTTTTTCTTGATGTCTTCTTTGTACTCTGCAAGAGTATCGAATTCAGAAGCATCCTGAGCAAAGTCATCATCCAGTTCCGGAAGTTCTTTTGCTTCTACTTTCTTAACGTCACACTGGAATACAGCTTCTTTACCAGCAAGTTCTTTTGCTGAATATTCTTCAGGGAATGTAACTTTAACTTCTACATGATCTCCGGCTTTGGATCCAACCAGCTGATCTTCAAATCCCGGAATGAAAGATCCTGAACCAAGTGTCAGCGGGTAATCTGTTCCTTTTCCACCTTCAAAAGCTTCTCCATCAACAAATCCTTCGAAATCGATTGTTGTGATGTCACCGTTTTCTGCTCCACGGTCTTCTACTGTAACTGTACGGGAGTTTTTCTCCTGTTCTTTCTTCAGTTCAGCTTCAACGTCTTCGTCTGTTACTTCTGTTTCAGACTTCGGTACTTCTACTCCTTTGTATTCACCAAGAGTAACTTCCGGTTTAACAGCAACTTCTGCTGTGAAGATGAAAGCTTTTCCTGGCTCAGCCTGTGTTACATCGATTTCCGGCTGAGAAACGATTTCAAGATCGCATTCTTCCAGTGCTTTGCTGTAGTGTTCCGGAATCAGAGCATTTGCAGCATCTTCAAGGAAGATTCCTTTGCCATACATCTGCTCGATCATTTTTCTAGGAGCTTTTCCTTTACGGAATCCTGGAAGAGTAATTCTTCCTTTTGCTTTCTGGTATGCAGCCTGCATAGCTTTCTCTAAATCTTCAGCAGAAACCTCAATTGTCAGTTTCGCCATGTTTTTTTCCAGTTTTTCCACCTGTAAACTCATGTTTCCTGTTCCTCCTTAATTCTCAGGTTAGATCTCTTATATCGTAGCCCGGCATTACACTTTGCGATGACACGACTACTTATATTCTACCTATATTATAATTTCTACACCGATTTGATACGGTCCAGACAACTGCATCTCTTTATTATAAGATACAATTACAGTCATTATCGTAGTATAGCACAACGCTTTAAAAAGCGCCAGTATTTTTTTATGAAAAAGCCCTGTTTTCCTTTATTTTCGCGTATAAACCACGGATTCAGCAATTTCGTCTGCCTTTTTTTCTCCCAGAAGCTGTCCGATCAGAGAAAGTGCAAAATCCACAGCAGTTCCAAGGCCTCTGCTGGTCGTCACATTTCCATCAGTAACAACTTTCTCAAGAGAACGTTCTGCACCTTCAAGTCCATCCATGCAGGACGGATATGCCGTTGCTTTTCTGCCCTCAAGAAATCCGAGTGATGCAAGTACTGTCGGTGCGGCACAGATAGCAGCCACCTTACCGCCTTTATTATAGAAGTCAGTAAGAAGTACACGAAGCGGCTGATATTCTCCCAGATATTTTGTTCCCGGCATTCCGCCCGGAAGCACTAGCATATCTGCATCTGCAAAATCTGTTTCTGTAAATACAAGATCTGTCTGCATGCGGATTCCATGCGATGTTGTAATCTCATTTGAATCCCTGATCGAAACTGTTTTTATATCAATGTCTGCACGTCGCATAAGATCTACAACGGTCAGTCCCTCAATATCCTCAAATCCATCTGCAAGAAAAATATATACTTTTTTGCTCATAAAAAATGCCTCCTTTTTGCATTGTTTTATACAGGTTCTACGTCATTCAGTATAGCATTTCTTCAATAAAAGAGATATACTGAATCTGCAAAAGTGCCATACATTTTTTATAAAAAAACAGTATAAAGGAGTCTGACTTATGGAAATCGAAAGAAAATATCTGATAGAAAAAGAACAACTGCCAACTGACCTCTCCGATTATCCTTTTCACAGGATTGAACAGGGATATCTCTGTACTTCTCCTGTTGTCCGTATCCGCCGTCAGGATGATGAATATTTTCTCACCTATAAATCAAAAGGCCTCATGGCCAGAGAAGAATATAATCTTCCACTGACGCAGGAGGCCTATGAACATCTCAAGCCCAAAGCAGACGGGCTCGTTATTTCCAAAACCCGTTATCTGATTCCGGAAAAAGACGGACTTACGATCGAGCTGGATGTTTTTCATGATGATTACGAGGGACTGCTGCTCGCAGAAGTGGAATTTCCGTCCGAGGATGCAGCTAATACTTACATTGCTCCAACATGGTTCGGCCGCGATGTAACCTTCTCTTCTGACTATCACAACAGTACATTAAGCAAAGGAAAGAAGTAATTAATTCATATCTGTATGCTTTTTGAACGGAGCATGTGCCATATCGTCGTCCTCTGTCATCAGAAATTTTCTGATGGCAAACAGGATTGCGATTGCAATCACACCGATCAAAGTCTGTGATGGTTTCATATGTTCCACCACCATCTGTCTGGCTGTTGCAAACATCAATACTTCAACAACTGTCTGTGCCGAATGTCTGCAGAGCATCTTTACAAACTCGACTCCGACTACCAATGATAACGCATTTGCAAGAAATGTTGTAAAGAAATCTATATCCATGTCCAGAATCGGCATTTCTGTGATTGTGAAGATCAGGCGGATTCCGGCAAGCGCAATTACGATCAGAATAACAATTGACAATATGATTTCCGTATAGCGCGCGACATTATAGATCCATTCATTGAAACGTTTACGAACCTTGTGATTAAGTTCTTTCTGCATAAAAACCTCCCCCAAAAAATCTGCTTCGTTACTCTTTCATCGTACCATGTCTTTCTGTATCCTGTCATGTATTTTCCTTTATACAAGAAAAAGCCATTGCATCTTTTTAAATACAACAGCTTTTTACGTTATATCAGAATACTTTCGTAGTCCACTTACTCATATCCCAGACTTCATTTACCACATCCTGGTAAAATTCCGGCTCATGACAGATCAGAAGAATACTTCCTCTGTATTCTTTGAGTGCACTCTTTAAGGCTTCTTTGGCATCGACATCCAGGTGGTTCGTCGGCTCGTCCAGAAGCAATACGTTCGTGTCTCTGTTAACCAGTTTACACAGACGTACCTTCGCCTGCTCACCACCACTCAAGACGCGGACCTGACTCTCTATATGCTTTGTGGTCAGACCACATTTTGCCAGTGCAGAACGAATCTCATACTGTGTATAGGAAGGAAATTCCTGCCACAGTTCTTCGATACAGGTTGTCTTGTTATCACCCTTTACTTCCTGCTCAAAATAACCCAGCTGCAGATTTTCTCCACGTTCACAGTTACCTTTGAGTGAAGGGATCAGGCCAAGAATACTTTTCAGAAGTGTTGTCTTTCCGATACCATTGGTTCCGACAAGAGCGATTTTCTGGCCTCGTTCCATTGTGAAGTTCAGTGGTTTTGACAGTGGCTCATCATATCCGATCACCAGATCGTGTGTCTCAAAGAGCATCTTGCCGGGCGTCCTTCCATAACGGAAATGAAATTCCGGCTTCGGTTTTTCTGCTACCAGTTCGATCACATCCATCTTATCCAGCTTCTTCTGTCTGGACATTGCCATATTTCTTGTAGAAACTCTGGCCTTGTTTCTGGCAACGAAGTCCTTAAGTTCACTGATTTCCTGCTGCTGACGGCGATATGCTGCCTCGAGCTGTGCCTTCTTGACTGCATAGACTTCCTGGAAATGATCATAATCACCTACGTAACGGTTCAGCTCCTGATTTTCCATATGATAAATGATATTTACCACTTCGTTAAGAAATGGAATATCATGAGAGATCAGGATGAATGCATTTTCATAATCCAGCAGATAACGTTTCAGCCATGCGATATGTTCTTCGTCGAGGTAGTTTGTCGGCTCGTCCAGAAGAAGGATATCCGGTTTTTCAAGGAGCAGTTTTCCCAGAAGCACTTTTGTTCTCTGTCCACCGCTCAGATCCGTCACATCACGGTCAAGGCCAAGATCCAGAAGTCCAAGTGCTCTGGCAACCTCTTCTACCTTAGCATCGATCACATAAAAATCATGAAGGGTGAGCTCATCCTGAATTGTGCCGAGTTCTTCCATCAGCACATTCATTTCTTCCTCGTCTGCACTTCCGAGAAGATCACAGATTTCATTCATACGCTGTTCTTTTTGAAGCAGCGGATCAAATGCAGATTTCAGAACTTCCTGGATCGTCATACCTTTCTCCAGAACGGCATGCTGATCCAGATAGCCGGCATGAACATTTTTTGCCCATTCTACCTTGCCTTCATCCGGCATCAGTTTACCTGTAACAATACTCATAAATGTGGACTTTCCTTCACCGTTTGCGCCGACAAGTCCTATATGTTCGCCTTTTAAAAGCCGAAAAGATACATCCGCAAAAATTGCCCTGTCACCAAAGCCATGGGTCAGGTGTTCTACATTTAATATACTCATATAATATTCTCTCTTTCATTTAACTGATCTATACAGACTGCAGCGCGTATTTGTGCTTCTGCAATCCTGATATTTCGTATTATAGCCGAAGCCACATGGCGAATGCAACCGGTTTTATATACAGTTCTTATGTAACAGGAGTATTACGGAGTAATATCCTATTACATAAAAAACGGCCATACATCATGTACAGTCGTTTTTTTACAGATCACTCTGCTTTTATTCTGTTTCGTTAAAGACCTTCTTATCCAGAGCACCGTTCTGATGAGCAACAATTGTTGTGCAGACAGCATCACCGGTAATGTTAACTGCTGTTCTTGTCATATCAAGGATACGGTCGATACCCATGATCAGACCAATTGCCTCAACTGGAAGGCCTACTGAATTAAATACCATAGTCAGAGTAACCAGACCAACGCTCGGAACACCGGCGGTACCGATAGAAGCAAGTGTTGCTGTTCCTACAACGGTCACATAATCCATTGGAGTCAGATGAATTCCAAATGCCTGTGCAGCAAATACTACCGCAACACCCTGCATGATGGAAGTACCATCCATGTTAATGGTCGCACCAAGCGGGATAGTAAAGGAAGAAATCTTCTTGGATACACCGACCTTCTTTGTGAGTGTGTCAATAGAAAGCGGAATGGTCGCATTGGATGTTGCTGTTGAGAATGCGAAAGCCATAACCGGGAAGAATTTCTTGATAAAGCGAATCGGATTCAGTCCTGTAAATACTTTCAGAAGAATCTGATATACACCGAAGCACTGGATTGCCAGAGCAAGCAGTACACCGATCATGTATTTTGCCAGCGGAATAAATGCGCTGAAACCAATGTTTGCAAATGTACGGCTGATCAGACAAAATACACCAATCGGAGCAAGGCTCATGATCATCATGGTCATTTCCATCATGATATCGTTGAACTGGCTGAAGAAGTTTGCTACTGTCTCTGCACGCTCTCCCATCTTCGCAAGGATCACACCTACGATCAGTGCGAAAACGATTACCTGCAGCATTGTTCCGCTTGCCAGTGAGTTGATCGGGTTATCCGGAATGATATTCAGGATCGTATCTGTCAGAGATGTTGCCTCCATAGTCTCAACAGAAGCTGCTGATGTCTGGATTGCACTCATATCAAGTCCAACGCCAGGGTTGATCAGGTTACCGACAGAAAGTGCAACAACTACTGCCAGCGCTGTTGTAAACAGATAAAAAATCAGGGTTCTTACGCCAACTGTTCCAAGCTTCTTGGTATCTCCGATTGACATACTTCCACATACAAGTGAACAGAATACCAGCGGTACAACCAGCATCTTCATCAGTCGGATAAATCCCTGTCCAACTACATACAGGATTCCTTCTACAATAACATCCTTCTTAAAGTTGCTGTCCGGAACCAGATAACAAAGTACGATACCAAGAATAGCACCTGCAAGCAGTGCGATAAAAATCTTGGTAGTCAGTCCGAGAGCTTTTTTGTTCGGAGTTTTTGCTTTTACATTTTTTTCTTTCATATTAATCCTCCGTTCTTTCATCCATGTACTCTTTCAGTGATTCTTTCCAGTCCGGCATATCGTACACTTCAATGATACGAAGGATAAAATTATCCAGAACAGCATATGGTGGTCTTACTGAAGATAAATCTGACTGTTCTGTCGGAACAGCTTTCAGTTCAATGCTCTTTCCTGCAAGTCTCAGAACCTCCTGAGCAAATTCAAGTCGGTTACATACACCGCTGCATGTTACATGATAGGTTCCATATTCATTGGTACTGATCAGATACAGAATCATTCTCGCAAGATCTTCTGCGCTGGTCGGAGAACCAAACTGGTCTGCTGCCACAGATAATGTTTTTCCTGCATCGGCAGCTTCCAGAACACGGTTTACAAAATTGTGTCCGCCATGACCATATACCCAGTTGCTTCGAATAATGAAATGTTTATGGGTAAACTCTTTTACATAGTTTTCACCGGCTCTTTTGGATCTTCCGTACACAGTCAGAGGATTGGTGTCATCAAACTCTGTGTAAGGTTTTTTACTCTGTCCGTCAAAAACATCATCTGTTGAGAGCTGCACGATCTTGGAACCACATTTACGAGCTACAATACTTAAGTTTCTTGCACCCAGTGCATTGACTCTGTATGCATGTTCCGGGTTTTTCTCACATTCAACTGTGTCAGTCATACCGGTACAGTTGATGATCACATCAGGACGGTTTACAGAACCAAAGTTGATGACTTCATCGGTATCTGTAATATCCAGATCATCGAGATCTGTATTCAGCACCTCGATCTGCAGTGGATCCAGTACATCATTCAGGGCACGTCCGATCTGTCCGGCAGCACCTGCTATCCATACTTTTAGCATATTATTCCTCCTTCATAAAAAGAGCGTTGATTCAGACAAAAAATCAACGCTTTCTCAATCTTTATATCCTTTAATATGTTACCAATTCAACATTTCTCTGTCAAGAAAAAAACACATCCCGGCGAGATATTATCTGCGAACTGTCTGCGAACTGTCTGCGAACAGCTGTACATTTTCAGTACTATGTCATGTAGATATCAACAACTGTCAAATTGCTATTTTGCTGCAATCAAATATTTACGAATTCCATCCGCAAGTCCTTTTACCATCTTTTTCTGATAAGAGGCACTTTGCATCTTCCTGTCTTCGGTTGGATTTGACATATATCCCAGTTCAATCAGTGTTGTGGGAACTTTACTCCAGTTGTTTCCGCTCATAGAATCATTTTCCCAGATATATTCACGACGGCATCCGGTAGCCTTTACATAGGAATCCAGAACTGCTTTGGAAAGTGCATAGCATTTTTTAGCCATCTTACTGCTGACAAAACGATTTCTGCGGCTGATACTGATCGTCAATGCACCATTCGCACTGGAAAAATCAACGTCATTTGCGTGAATCCGGAGATATACATCTGCCTTTGCTTTATTCGCAATTTTAGCGCGCTGTACACAACTGATTGCTGTTTTGTTATCTTTACGCGTCAGAATTACTTTATATCCCTGTTTTTTCAGTTCTGCCTGTAATTTTTTGGCTATTTTTAAAGTAAGCTGATATTCATTAACCCTCGTCACACATCCCTGTGCTCCTGAAGTATCTTTTGACTTTCGTTCCCGTGCTCCCGGTCCTATCGGTTCATAGCCGCCGGTAACTTTTCCCGAATGTCCCGGATCAAGTACAACAACCGGTGTCCATACACCTTTGCTGTCGATTTTTCTTCCCTGAACTGTAGTGCTGGTTTTCATCTTTCCGGTTTTCTTGTCAAAATAGCGATATCTCTTTCCCACATACTGCCAACCGGTGCGCATGTTTCCTTTTGTATCAAAGCAGTAATACTCATTTTCGATTTTGCAGAATCCCGTTTTCAATTTTCCATTCTGATAGTATTTTCGTTTACCTGCCACAGTCTTCCATCCGGTGTAGGATCCTGCATTCTCTGCTGCCTGAACTGTAGATGCTTTGAACAGTCCCTGATTTTCATTTATCACTGTATCAAACAATGTTCCGGCAATGAGCAGCAGGGTAAATAAAATACAGACAGATCTCTTGAACTTTTTCATACGTTTTCCCCTTCTATGCTAAGTAAGTATACTGATGCCGGGAACTTTCACCCTGACATCTTATACTATTCATTTTCTCATATCAGTTCAGGATTTTCAAGCTTCTGCCTCTATTTTCGCAGAATGCATAGCAGCTAACCTGTCTATTATCTTATTGCAGATCACAGTATAGGCCGCTCCAAACACATTCGCTCCGATACGAAGTGCAACCGCAGCCGGCATTCCAAATAATCCTGCAGCAATAGACAATGCACCAAAGGTGTTAAACACTGTCTGCCATGCATAACCTGCTGAATATCCTACTCCAATTCCACCAATCATACCAATATACGGATACATAGATTCCGGAAGCACCAGGTACAGCACGATAAAGATTGCACAACCAACAATGTTAAACTTCCATCTGCTTCCAGATCTGGCAACGCAGTCTTCTGTAAACGGAAGACATACTGACATACAGGCAATTCCTGCCCACATAGCTCTCGGCAATCCCAGAAGATTCATAAACAACATCGCGCTTGATACGATAAGTGTCAGTTTCAGATACCATCTTCCTCGAGCTGAATGCATATCAAATTCACGGAATAAATCCCGGAAGGTTCTTCTGTATGGTCTGTTTTTCTGATTCTTGTAGAAAATGATCATACACAAGATCATACCTGCCGCAAGACCTTCCACTCGCTTAATGTATGATGCTCCAGTCACATCATAGCCAAGCAAAAGCAAATATCCCAGTACAAATGTGGAATGATTGTACATAATTACATTATGACAGCCCAGAATCATCAGAAGAAGAATTGCAATTGCATTTACTACAAATGCAGCTACTGGTGACAGTGTGTTTGCAAAACGTGGTGCTGTCATCAGGATAGCAAATATTCCGGCAATAGAGAACAATCCATGTGATGTACGAATCCCAAAGTCCGCCTGTCTGAGCACAAGCACTGCCAACAGAACAGTTACACCTACAACACTGTTGTCATTTCCAATAAACTTGCTATACAGAGATACCACCGCAACGCAAAATATCATTACCAGATAAACTTTGAAATTATAGATCAGAATATGTCTGCGTTTTTCTTTCGGGTCAGTGGTGTTTTTGATCAGCTGCTTCGAACCAGTCGAGCTCAGCTGAAGTTCCTGATAAAAAGTCATAAAACTCGCTCCTCTCGTGCATTCGTACATTGTTTTATAAATAACTACACATGCAAAATAGTTATCCAAAAGCAATGTACAGACTTTTATTTTTAACAAAGTGTAGAGAACTATACCGCAAAACCGACTGCAGGTCAAGAGAAGATTTTTGAGTAGTTGGAAAACAGATGGGCTTGAAGACGGAAAATAACTCTTTCTGATATTGCGCCTAATGCCTCGACAGTGCATCTTGAGTTGCTGTTCAATAACTTATGCGGATCACTTAATTTTCTGCAGTGCATCTTCTTTTGCATAACTAATTCATATGCAGATGTCTTATTTCTGTCAACTATGGACAAACGCATCCTCGACTTGTATTTTCCATATTTTGAAGATGTTCCCTAACAAACAATTGTATCTTGTTTTTCTTTCTATGGCACTTGAGGATGCTTGCAGCCCAGTAATTGCATCTTGCTTTTCTTTCTATAGCACTTGAAGATGCTTGCAGCCTGGTGATTGCATCTTGCTTTTCTTTCTATGGCACTTGAGGATACTTGCAGCCTGGTGATTGCATCTTTATCTTGCTTTCTTTGCAAATTAAAGATGCTTTCCAGAAAATACTTGCATCTACATTTTATTTTTCTTCGACCTGCAGATACCTTCTTATCCCAAATATCATCTTCAAAGTGAAAATGCTTATCATCGCAGATACTTTTATACTTGAATATTTAGTTGCAATATTTCATAAATATTTCTTCACTAAATTTTCCAATATATTCTGATTAAGCATACTTTGTTCCGTCTCAAAAGTAAGGATTAATCGTTCCCCAGGATAAATCCCATTTTTTTGATATAATTCTATTTTTCGAACAGCATTTCTTGCATATTCTTGCTTGTCCATCATCCCTTCATGTTCCCAATATATCTCCTGCCCTGTTTTTGAAGATAAAAATGTAAAATCAGGATATACTGTACCATATCCCTTCAAATATAATGGTTTTTCATACTTATACAAAACATTCTTCCTATAAAAATAATCTGCCAGAATCTTCTCGGATTTTGATCGCACTCTTTCTCCCTTTTCAGTAAAAATCATAGGTGCACCATCTTGAAATTCTTTCCCCTGGTATGGTGATGCATACCATTTTTGAAGATTATTCTCCCAGGTATCCTCAATCGGATTTATTAATTTTTTTCTGTCTGGATGCAAGGAATCATACATTTTTTTCATTTCATCATCCACATCTATTTCCAGCATTTTATTTATTTTAGCTAGTTGCTCTTCTGCTATGTTTATGATAGCGCTATTGTATGCTTTTTGGGCTAATTGCTCTCTTAATATCATTTTTCTTTTCGGTATATAGATGCCATTTCTATCATGTACACAATGATAATAACGACATCTGTTTTTGTGCTTTGATATTCTGAGATTGCCTTCCGGCATATGCTCGTTCTCAAATTTTGCCTTTGAAATTATCTCTTCCAACCGTTTTTGCTCCTCAAGTAAAGCATCTTTGAACTTTTGCATAAATCACTTTCTCCTTTATTGATTTTATTTATTTTTTGTTATTTGTTCTCTCTCATTTAATTTACTGTTTTCTACTCTAAAGTTTATAACCTATTCAATTTCTATTTTTTAAAACTTGAACTATGGCTCAACTAGATAATCTTTAAATTTATAGATATGTTTCAGCGTTTTGTTATATCTTCATCTTATCTTTTTATTCATTGAGGATGCTTTTCCATATAAGATTACATCTTCATCACTTGACAAAGTATCATTACAGATACTTTTTTGACTCCCAATGCATCTTCAACTTGCATTACTTGCTTTTGTAGATAATTATTTCTGAATCGATATCTATAAATGTATCTTTAACTTTCTTTTCTTAAATCCGAAGATACTTTTCATCATAAAAATGTATCTTCCCACCACGTTTTTCACTATTGCAGATACTTTCTTGCTATAAACGCATCTTTTTTTAGTTTCTAGAACCTTTTGAAGATACTTTTCCTTACTATTCTATTTTGTTACTATAATTTAGGTGTTTTTTATTGAAATTTATTTTTATTGATTTGATTTTTTTGAATTTTAAATGAATTAATGATTTGATTATCAGAACATATTAGATTTATTTTA